>JAUYCD010000265.1 GCA_030692375.1 Candidatus Latescibacter sp.
GTGGCCGAGGACAACGTGGAGCTGCCCCGCCTCTACTACGCATGGCACTCACCGGCCAGGTACACTCCGGGTGAAGCTGAGCTTGACCTTTTTGCCGACATGCTCGGCTCCGGAAAAACATCGCGGCTGTACAAAGCGCTGGTATATGAACAGCAGATAGCTCAGGATGTATCGGTTTATCAAATTTCTAATGAGCTGGGGGGCCTGTTTTGTATTGAAGTTACCGCCAGGAAAGGTCATACGCAGGAGTAGCTGGAAAAGGCGGTCGATTCTGAACTGTGGAAGGTCCTGACCGATGGGATCACGAAGGCCGAATTGGCCCAGGCCCGGATAAACAATGAAGCGAAAAATGTACGCAATTTCCAGTCATTAGAAACTATTGCAACACGTCTTAATGATTATAATGTTTACCTGGGAGACCCCGGCAAGCTGGTCTGGGATATGGAGCGTTACGCTAAAGCCACGGTCGAGGATGTCCAGGGGTATGCGAGGAAGTATATCGATCTGAACAAGCGGGCGATATTGTATATAACGCCCCAGGGAACGCTGACGGCAGGTAACACCATGGTTGACCGCACGAAAGAGCCGTCGGCCATGGCCGAACCGGTGTTTACCCCTCCGAAAATTCAACGGGCGACAATGGCGAATGGTATTGAGATTATTCTGGTGGAAGATCACCGTTTGCCCCTGGTGCAACTCAACCTTGTCATAAAAAGCGGTTTTGCGGCTGACCCAACTGATAGATTTGGCACTGCCAGGCTGACAGCCGAAATGCTGGCAAATGGTACAAAGTCCCGCACTGCTTTGGAAATATCCGATGGAGCCTTGCGCCTTGGGGCGCAATTGGATATTGGCAGTGACTTTGACGGCTCAACGGTCAGTCTGAACGTGCTCAGGCAAAATCTCGACCCGGCATTGGATTTGATGGCCGATATCGTTTTAAATCCGACCTTTCCCGAAAAGGAACTCGAACGGCAGCGCCAGATATACCTCGGCCGTATCCTGCAGGAGTCAAAAGAGCCGATTTCCACTGCTAACAAGACATTTATGTGGATTCTCTATGGTAGCGGCCATCCATACAGCCAGCCCGGTTCGGGAACGGAATCGTCTATGAAAGCTATTACCCGAATTGACCTATTAAATTTTTATAAGGCAAACTATTTGCCAGGCAATGCGGCTGCGGTTATCGCCGGGGATATTACCCTTCCGGAAGCCAGGCATAAGATAGAAAAAGCATTCAGGAAATGGGAACAGGGAACGGTAACCGCCCATGAGGTTCGGACACCACCAGCACCTGCCTCAACCAAGATTTATCTGATTGATAAACCGGGTGCGGTACAATCGGTAATATATATCGGTAACCTGGCAATGCAGCGCAGTAATCCCGATTATGTTACTTTTCGGGTTAGTAACGGTGCCTTTGGCTACAGAATCAATCTTAATCTTCGCCAGGACAAGGGGTATATCTATGGCTTTGGCACCCGTCTCTTGAACACCAAAGGTGTAGGACCATATATTTTTAATGCTCCGGTGGATATGCAGTATACCAAAGAGTCTCTTACCGAAATGGTCAAGGAGATGCGAGACCTACAAGGTTCGCGTCCGCTGACCGATGTTGAACTTGCCGATAGAAAGAACCGTCTCATCAAAAGTTTTCCCCAACAGTTTCAGGACTACTCCGGCATTGCCGGACAGCTCAGCGATCTGATAAAGTTCGATCTTCCTCTCGATGAGTGGAATACATACACAAAGCGGGTAAGCGCTGTCACCGGCGCCATGGCAAACAAAGCGGCGAAAGATTATCTACATCCCGATGCTCTGGTGATCGTCATCGTGGGCGACCGGGAAAAGATCGAGAAAGGCATCAGAACACTGAACCTGGGCGAGATCGTGCATATGGATGCAGTGAAATAATGATATTCGGGTATGCCATTAGATAAGGTTCGAGATCGTATATATAGATGCCGAAACAAGTTCGGCATGACACGTGTCATCCTGAACTCGTTTCAGGATCTAAATGACCTCCACCATGAAAAGGCTGCTTTAGCCATCATAGTGATTCTCCTTCAGTCTGTGTTCGAGAATATCCAGCCAGCGACGGTATGCCTCACGGTATAAGGGGACAAGTTCTTTTTTTGGCTCGATGATTCGAGTGGTCTTGAGACCGGAAAAAGCCTCACTGAAATTCTTATAGAATCCCACTCCTATTCCGGCGCCCCGCGCCGCGCCCTGGGAACCGTCGGTGTTATACAGCTCCACAGTCGCCTCGGTCGTCGCGGCAAACGCCTCCTGGAAAAGCTCGGATAAGAACATGTTGGTATGGCCTGCACGGACAGTGGTTACCCGAACGCCCATTTCGCGGGCAATTCCAAGGCCGTAGTTGAGAGCGAACACGATGCCTTCCTGCGCCGCCCGGAGGAAGTGACGGCGATTGTGGGTATTGAACTTCAGCCCGTGGAAGGAGGCGCCGATATCACGGTTTCCCAGGGTGCGTTCCGCTCCGTTTCCATAGGGAAGAACGACCAGACCCTCCGCTCCCACCGGCGCTTTGAGAGCAAGCTCGTTCATTTGTTCGTAGGTCATCACAGCCTGGCCAGGTTTCATGATGGTTTTCCGGATCCACCGGTTGAGGATGCCGGTTCCATTGATGCAGAGGAGAACGCCGTAACGGGGATTTTCTTTCGTATGGTTGACATGGACGAACGTATTGACCCTCGATTCAGGGTCGAATCCGGCCTGGTCGGTGACGCCGTAAACCACCCCCGAGGTTCCGGCTGTGGCGGCGACTTCACCGGGGTTTAAAACATTGAGGGAAAGCGCATTGTTCGGCTGATCCCCCGCCCGGTAGGAAACCGGAGTACCGGTTTTGAGTCCGAGTTCATCCGCCGCCTTTCCGGTCAATGCTCCTTGAATGGAAAAAGTCGGAACCACTTCCGGTATCAGCTCAGGTGAAATACCGTAATAGTCCAGAACGATCTTCGCTGCATCCTGACGTTTGTAATCCCATAGTATTGCTTCCGATAGGCCGGATGGCGTCGTTTTAATCTCGCTGGTCATCTTCATGGCGATGAATTCCCCCGGAAGCATGGCCTTATGAATCCGACCGTATATCTCCGGTTCGTTCTCCATCACCCATTTCAGTTTTGAGGCGGTAAAATTACCCGGCGAATTGAGCAGGCAGTTAAGACAATGTTCATGGCCGATTTCTGCAAATGCCCTATCCCCTATTTCCACTGCGCGGCTGTCGCACCAGATGATCGACGGGCGAAGGACATTCTGGTTTTTATCGACAATTACCAGCCCATGCATCTGGTAGGATATGCCGACAGCTCCGATATCGCCGGGATCGATACCGGAATCACGGAGAATATAAGCGGTTGCGTTTTTGACATGCTCCCACCAGATATGCGGATGCTGTTCAGCCCATCCAGGCCGGCTTGCGATGATTTCCATCTCGACTTCCGGCGATGTTTTCGCAGCCAGGGCAATCCCCTTTTCTGCATCCAGCACAGTCGCTTTGATCGAGGAGCTGCCTACATCAAAACCCAGCAGATACATTGTTTTCCTCCCGCTCTCGCAGCATGTTTTAATAAATCCCTGTGAGCTGGTAAAAGGCGATAATAATAAATACCAGCGCTGTTTTCATGAATGTAATCGCTCCGATATCCAGATATGATTCCTTATGGGTAAGACCGCATACCGCCAAAAGCGTAATAACCGCTCCGTTGTGCGGCAGCGTATCGAAGCCTCCCGATGCCATCGAAGCCACCCGGTGAAGTATTTCCGGGGACATTCCGATGGAATTTGCCCATGAAAGCCAGTCTTTGGACATGAGATCGAGAGCGATGGATAAACCTCCTGAAGCTGAACCGGTAATGCCTGCAAGAGTGGTAATCGACACCGCTTCGGATACAAGGGGTGTTCCTCCGATTTTTATTCCGATAAGAAAATGAGAGATCGATTTAAAACCGTCCAAAGCTGCGATAACATTCCCGTATCCGACCTCGGATGCTGTATTCATAATCGCCAGAAGCGATCCGGCGACACCGGCGGTTAATGTCTTTTGCAGACCTCCCCTTTTCGGGATATTTTTAAATCCGATTATTCCTGCGCTCATTATTCCGATGGAAAGCGCGATAATGAGAGACCATATTCCGACCACACGGTTGACATCGGAGACCATGAGCGGTAGTTTCATCCCCCCCAATGCTTCAAGACCGGAGCTATCCCATACGAATACTCTTGAAAAATAAAGATTGATACATAGAACGCAGAATAATGGTATAAGTCCGATATACCATTTGGGTAATATCGCTTCCTGCCCGGATGGAGGTTCGTTTAAAGTATGGCTTCCGTAACCTTCACCTTTTTCCTGAGCTATTTTCCGCCGCCAATCCAAATACCATATCCCCGATAGAAAAATTAATGTTCCTCCCAGTAATCCTGCAATCGGAGCAGCGTAGCTGGTAGTTCCATAAAAGCTGGTGGGAATTATGTTTTGTATCTGCGGTGTCCCCGGAAAAGCATCCATGGTGAAAGTAAACGAGCCGAGAGCAATAGTTCCCGGAATCAGGCGTTTGGGAATATCGGCTTCTTTAAATAATTCTGCTGCAAAGGGATATACAGCAAATACCACTACAAACAGACTCACCCCTCCATAGGTCAATACCGCACAGGACAGCACGATAGCCCAAACGGCCCGTTTCTTTCCAAGCCTCTTCATTATCGCTGATGATATCGATTTGGCCAGCAGGGTTTCTTCCATCACTTTTCCAAAGACTGCGCCCAATAAAAATATCGGGAAAAAAGTTTTTATATATACAACAGCTTTGCCCATGAAAAGCTCTGTATAGGAAGGCATTACCGGCAAACCCTGAAATGCAGCCGCAAGCAATGCAAAAACAGGCGCAAAAAAAATAACCGAAAAACCCTTATACGCCATATACATCAAAAGAACCAGACTCAAAAGAATTCCGGCTATCTCCATATTTCCTCTTTTAAAATGTTTGTTAAAATCTTACATTAGCTTGCAGACTGATCACTGTAAGCGGAAACAGGTCTTTTCCAACATGCATGGTAATAATAATGCTATTCCATCACATTTACAAATCCTTCCAGTTCAGTATTTTTAATCATGAAAACGCGCAAATATCATTAAAGGTTGACTAATTCGTTTTTTCTTAGTAAAATCAGTGTATATGATACCTGATTCGCCATGCATTCATCTGAAACCCGTTTGTAAGGAGGATTTTCATGTTCCGATCTTTCCGCTGCTGCATCGCTCTTGCATCACTATTAGTTCTCGCGCTTTGCGGCTCTGCTTTAGCGGCTGCACCCAGTGCTTCAGCAGCAAAAACCACCCTGGCAAAAGATAAAGATGCTCGCGCCGCCATGAAAAAAGCAACTCTTTTCATGGTGAACACGGTATCGAATCACGGGGGATTTTTATCCCAGTACACCGTAGATCTTTCCGAACAGTGGGGCGAGATTCCCGCCAGAAAAACACAAATCATAGTGCAGGAACCTGGTACACCTGGTGTCGGTGAAATGTTCCTGAATGCATATCTGGCCACCGGCGATCCGGATTACCTGAACTATTCCAAACAGGCGGCCAACGCGCTCATCTGGGGGCAGTATCCCGCGGGTGGCTGGCATTACCTGATCGATTTCGATATGCCGGGCATCAGGAAATGGTACGATGATGTCGCTTCGAAATGCTTTGGCTGGGAGGAATACTACCACTACTATGGCAACTGCACTTTCGATGACGATGTAACTGCCGGCGCAACACGCTTTCTCCTGCATCTGTATATGGCCACTCTGGATCCCGCCTACCGGACGCCGCTTCTTAAGGCGATGGATTTTATTCTTGCCTCCCAGTATCCCAACGGCGCCTGGCCGCAGCGTTACCCGCTGAGCTTCGAGTATCCTCATGACGGCCACGGTGATTATACGTCTTACTATACCTATAATGATGAAGTGATAGAGGGGAACATACTGCTTCTCCTCGAAGCCTATGACAAACTAGGCAACGAAGAATACCAGAAGGCCGCACTCCGAGGGATGGATTTCGTGATCATATCCCAGCTTCCCGCTCCCCAGGCCGGATGGGGCCAGCAGTACGATCTGAACATGAATTCGGCGGCTTCACGGTCGTACGAGCCTGCATCAGTAATGCCCGGCCAGACAATGAGCTGCATCCGCAGTCTGGAGAATTACTACAAGATCACCGGCAACCGGAAATACCTCCGTGGAATTCCCGATGCGCTTGCATGGCTGGAGTCATCGGTCATCAACACCGATCCCGCGAAAAGATACACCCATGCCACATTCTACGAACTGGGAACCAACAAGGCGCTCTTCGCCCACCGTGACGGCACCAGTATGGAGAACGGGCACTACTGGGTCGATTATACATTCGGCGAATTGAAACACTACGGTTCTATTTCGACTGTGAATACTCCGGCGATAAGGAAAGAATATGAACGGGTGAACGCTCTCACTCCCGAACAGGCCATGGCGGAACACAAACGGCAGAAAGAGGCCGGACGACCCGCCCCCGCTGTTTCACCGGAAACGGTTGACGGTCTCATTGCTTCGATGGATGCCAGAGGCGCATGGATAACCGATATTCGTATTTCGAACTACCAGGATACCATAAACGGGGCGGTGCGTGTTACCAAGGGCATCAGCACGGGAGTATATGTCCGTAACATGCAGACCCTTATTAACTTTGTGTTGAGCCAGAAGAAGTAATCAAAAAGATCTTTCCGAAACTGGCAAAAAGTATAATAAAGATTCTAAATCTTCCGAAAACCTCACCCGGCCTTCAGCCACCCTCTCCTAATTAGGAGAGGGTCGTGGTGAGGTAAAACTTAGAACGTAATATTCAATACTTTTGTCGTGTTGTCGTAACTACTGGCGAATTTCCTAAAGGACGCCGGGGCCGGTCCTTTAATGACATGCCCGTCAGAGGTGGAATATTCCGAGCCGCAGCATGGGCATACTAAATTCGCGCCGGATTGTGTGGGAAGTTTGACAGAACACCCCTCAAAAGTACAAGCTGTATTCAAAATAAGAAAATCAAGAGCGGCTGTCCGGATAATGAACACCGGTACGCCGCCATTGCTGTCGCCGAGCTTCTTTTTCACTATCCCGCCGACAGCGGAAAGAGCCGGCTCGGACGATGTATCGAATTCGACGATTGTACCGGCGCTCTTCAAGGTGGTTGATTCGCACCCCCCCAATAACGCCTGAAACATGGCGCCGCAGGCGGTCAATCCCAGGAGAGCGGCCCCGTCGGCCAGAATTTTGCGCCTCTTTCTGCTTTTCGGTTCATCTTCCATGTCATTATTCCCTTTATAGTGATTATTCAATAAAACAGGTGCAACTGCACAGCATACCGGCTGGATTTATATTGCTCCGTATCCACCAGGCGGTATTCCGGCCGCAGCTCTACATACGGGATGGGAAATATCTGCGCCCCGAACACTACTCTGTTGGTATATACCTCAGCCGCACTGATATCCGGGCTGAACCTGGAAATTCCCCGCTCTCCCCTGACGTAAAGGAGAAGAGGTTTGGTCACTCTACAGGAGACATCCACCACACCGTTATGGGTTCTCCGCATACCCTTTTTGTCCGATCGGGCGTACTCGCTGATAAGAGAGACCCGTTTGGCCAGTCCGGCGCTGGCAAAGATACTGATCAGGTTGAAATCACCGTTCACCAGAACCGAGCTCCCGGCCAAAAGGTTAACATTCCTGTCCATTGCCCGATGGCGGAATTCCAGTCTTCCCAGAAAAGAAGGGTTATTTCGGTCCGTGATAAGAGAAATTTCTTTCCCGGTTCTGTCCAGTATACGGTTTTCGGCGAGACTGCGAGCTCCAAAGACGCCGGTAGTCACTGTCAGCCAGTCCATGCCGTTATAGTTGAACTCGGCGCCATATTCGGCGTAGCTGGGCGGAATGAGGGATGACCCGTTGGCGCCTGCTGTCTGACGGGTGATGATGGTATGGTCGTCATACCGTATGCCGATGGATGGCTGGAAATAGCCTGCTCGAAGCTGGGTGTAGGAGTTTTCCGGCTGTAATATGAGTGAGCCGGTCCATTTCTGCTGGCCTAAAAATTTTTTCGGGCCGAAATTGTAGGACCCCTCTGCTTTCAGACAGGGAGACACTTTAAACGTGGAATACATTGAGAACTGCATGGGGAAGTATCGCCTTTTCGCGTCAGACGACTTCGGGGTTCGGGTTGTCTGATACCGCATGTCCGTTCCAAAAGAAAATCTATCACCCAAAAACTGGTTTGTCTCCCTGTCATGACGATAGATGCTCCCCAAACCGACTTTCCCCGGCTTGAGCAGCCCCGCTTCGTGCATCTCATAAAATCCGCGTGTGGTTCTCAGCCCGGATCCGAGAGCATTCACATGGCATGCAATGCATTTTTCACCGTTTATCATGGCAAATTGTGGAAGGGAAACTGCCGGTTCAACAGAAACTACCGCTGCCAGCACCAAGAGCAGCATGAGTATTCCTGCCGACTGGTATGCCATGTACATCGGATTTTGATCACCCCGGAAATTGTCATTTTCACGTGAGCTTTTCATGGCTGGTTCCTCGCAGAATGGGTAAATAAGGTTTGTTTTTTAAAAGTTTATGAAAATTAATTTTTCGCTTAGATCCTGAAACAAGTTCAGGATGACACGTGTCATGCCGAACTTGTTTCGGCATCTATTCTCTCCCAGATTACCGTGAACGGATGGTTTTCCCCGGCGCAGCTCCGGTGTGTTTACCTCCTTCGACCACTACCTCGCCATTCACTATCACCCATGAAATTCCAACCGGAAACTGGCGGGGATTATCATAGTCAGCGGTGTCAATGATCGTGTCCGGGTTAAAAATGACCAGATCGGCGTCATATCCCTCAGCGATGACACCCTTGGATTTCAACCGCAGCTTCTCGGCAGGGAGAGAGGTCATTTTACGGATCGCATCTTCCAGACTCAGCAGCCGTTTTTCCCGTACATACCTTCCAAGAATGCGCGGGAAACTGCCATATACCCGGGGATGCGGCTGGGAGCCGCCGAGAATGCCGTCGGAGATAAAATTCACTGCCGGATGACTCATGATGGTCATGACATCCCGCTCATCCATGCAGAACATGACCATGAGAGCTGCTCCCTGCTCTTCTACAATGATGTCCAAAACCGCATCGGCAGGATCATCAAGGCCGCGCATACGGCTGATTACCGTAATGCTTTTTCCGACAAACCGCTGGTTCGCTTCGCTTTCTACCGAAGAAACATAAAGGCTGTCCCATCCGGTGGTGAGCGCCCAGTTTTCCCAGTCGGTTCGCGTGTACATATCCTTTTTTACTATCTCCCGGTTCTCCCGCAGGACACGGATAAGAGCATCCGGACCATCGGCGTGGTACCAGGGCGGAACAATGGCGGAAAGAACCGTACTGGCGGCAGTGTAGGGATACTGTTCAAGGCTCACCTCGATTCCCTGACTGCGGGCTTCATCCACTTTCTCAAGCGCCTTTTCCACACCTCCCCAGTTCTTTTTCCCCTGTATTTTGAAATGGGTGATGATAACCGGGATGCCCGACCTTCTGCCGATTTCCAGGGCTTCATCCATCGCCGGAAAGAGTCCGTCTCCTTCACTCCGAAGGTGAATATTATATACTCCGCCGTATCGATTCACCGCCTGGGCGATGCATGAAATTTCATCGGTGGTCTGGTACTGGTTGGGCGGATAGATTAGCCCGGAAGAGATTCCGCGCGCCCCTTCATCCATGGCCTGGAGGGCAATTTCGCGCATCTTGTTAATTTCGGAAGATGTCGCTTTCCGATCGGTCATTCCCATGACCTGGAAGCGTATGGCCCCAAGTCCAACATAAGAGGATATATTCAGTGATGGTTTCACTGCATCTACCGCATCGAGGTGGTCGGCAAAGCTACGCCATTTCCATTCCACATCCGGATTGCCGTTTACGCCTGCAAGATACTTCCTCCAGACGTAAATGTCTTTTTCAGCGATGGGCGCCAATGAAAAACCATCCAAACCGATATTTTCAGTGGTTACTCCCTGCATCACCTTTGCTTCCGCGCGGGGATGAACAAAAATAGAAAGATCTGAATGGCTGTGGCCGTCGATGAAACCGGGCGACACCACCTCCTGCTTCGCGTCTATTATTTTCCGGGCCTTGGCGTTGTTGAGCCTGCCTAGCGCGGAAATCTTTCCGCCTGAAATCGCCAGGTCGCTGTGAAACCAGGGATTACCCCTGCCGCTGATAATTCTCCCGTTTACGATCAGAATATCGTACATTCGAGAAACGCAGCCTTTCTCATTTATTTGCAATACAAAACTTCTTTGATCTTTACTTAGTGAAGTCCCGCAAAAGGGGACTTTAAAACAAATAAAAATTCAAAGAAATGTATAACATTTATCCTGCGAAATACAGTAAAAAAATGCCATATGAAATCATATGGCAAACAATTCCCTGGGGTGGATGGCTGAGGCAGGTTAGAACCTGCCGCATAGCAGAACCAGCCCTATTATAGCCTTTTAGTTAGGTGATAGAAATCTCTTTTTTAGCTTTATATGCTTTCCATTCAGTCTTGCCATCACAGTAAGCCCATTGATCCAGCTTCAAATTTCTTAAGAATTTGTCTACCTCATCTAAAAGCCCATGTGCAGCGGCGTAATTGATATGTTCTGCAAGCCTGACCATTTTTGCTAATGTCGGAGTATCCCACCATGCCGCAAGTATCAAAGGCAACGCAGGTTCCCATCCACCGGAGCTCTTCTGTTTACGATCTGGGAGCATTTGCCAAAGCTCATTCCAATAAGTAGGCATCGGGCAAACACGCCCCTCAGATTTGACATATTCGATTAGTGAATTTAGTTTATCGCTCATAAAATAGTATTTTATAATATCCCACTTATCACAATATTCTTCGTATTTGTTTTTCTGGATACTTATTCATAACTTTATATAATACAGCTGGTTAACGATTTATAACACCAAGTTTTCTTGCGGGGGTCTCCGCTGCTTCTTACGCATTTGTCTCGAAACTAATTGATACAGCGTTGGTTATGGACAACTATGGAGACGGGATATATTTGCAATACAAATTATTTTGAACTCATAAAAATTACCATTGCTTTTCCGTTATGGTTCTCAATAATTTTTATAGCTTGAGTGGTTGAGAATGTATGCATATAAGCATGATGAACGGTTAACACCAAATCTTGAAGAACACTATCATCCTCTAAGCTCACAACCTTAAGACCAAATTTTTGGAGATCTGATATCGGAATTTGTCGATTATGGGATAAAGTGCCTTTATGGCTGGATAAAGCAGATACAATTTTGCATGCAATTTCTTCAGGCTTAGCATTACCATTAAACATGCCCGTTGTTAACCATTTTGTCACGATGCTTTGAGACCACTCAATCGCCTTTTCACAATCACCGATAAAAGTAGGATGATACTTTGATATAATTTCTCGCCATATCGGTATAGTACTTGGATCGCTCTTCACTTCTTTAATTGCTTTTTCAAATTCTTCCCTAACGCCTTCCGCTGAAATACCATTGAACTGCGGATCAATAGGGCCCATAAAAGAATGTTTCCCCATGACAATTTCTTTACATGAGCAAGCCAGCATGGTGCCAGCCGACATTGCCAGTTGAGGAATAAAAGCCCTGACATCCGTACCAAACATTTTTCTCAAGTAGTCAACAAGTGATTCAACGGAAGCTAAATTACCCCCGGGAGTATGCAAAATTAAGTCCAAGCCCTTGGTACGATCCAATTGGTGAATAGTTGTCATGAATCCATTCATATCATTATCATCTATCATAGCACTTGCGTGGTTGGGTTTCTGGAGCCAACCTGAATAATAAACGATAACATTTCTTTTTGTATAATTAGATAAATCGGCAAGAAACCTTCTACGTACTCTATCCTGCGGGCTAAGACCTGCTTCTTTTTGCAGTTCGATTAGAACTTCATTCCAATTTGGCAATATGAATCCTTTCGGGAGGGACAGTGCTATTGGCGTACATTATATGATCCACTTGATACAAGGAACACTTCTTTATTTGTTTAGTAAAAGTATATGGATCACGATATTCGGGCAAATCGTTTTCTGAAATGCCGAGCTTTTTAAACTCTTCTTGTATCTGATTTTGTTCCATCGGATTGCCTCCTTTATAAGAAATTATACAATATTCTATTAAAAAAATCCAGCTTTATCATTTGCAAGTTACGAGGCTACTTTCTCATACAGATACTTCTGAAAATCAATAAAGGTAGCGCGAATATTATCAACCCCGCCAAGTATTTCTTCTGCATCGCGGATCGCCTGATATTTCAACGTCAAAAGGTCGGGTAGTTTTTCCTGATCAAGCTCTTCCACTCCGGATTCGATGTATTTAGAGAGCACGAACTCCAGAAACTTCTTTTGCTTATTGTCCAGCCCTCGAAAAATCTTCGCCTGTGCTTGCGCAACCCGCATTTCCCGCGTTATTGGCTTTATATGCTCAAAACAAAAAATGGGGTGGAAGACCGGGTTTGAACCGGCGGCCTCCAGGGCCACAACCTGGCGCTCTAACCAAACTGAGCTACATCCACCACACATAATTTATAATATAGATTACGGCCTTCTTAAAGTCAAGCCCGGACAGCTATACATGATATACAATGGTCTGTCCAACGCTCTGAGGTACAAAAATATTGTTCAACTGCTGGATGGCCAGATCCACTATTGCCTGCCCGTTTTTGATGCACATGATCCCGTGGCCGGGGAACAATCCCTCGACCGCCAGATTTTTTAATTTCGGGAGTCCGGCCTGATACCATTCCATGCTGGACATGGGATAGTTCAAAAGCCCTATTACCCCGCCATAATAAAATGTATCTCCGTTGAACAGGCACCGCCGACCGTCCAAATCCATGAGATAGCACATCGAATCATGTGAATGCCCGATGACATTGATAGCTTTGATGTGAATGCCGCCGATGGAAAACTCTTCGTTGTCTTCGATTCCGCGATCCACCGGGCAATGGATATAGACATAGTCCTTGGCATACATGCCATGAGCTTTGGCATATATCACCCCCAATTCTTCATCGGTTCCCTTTTCAAGCAGGTGCCTCCCGGTGTTATCGCTGATCCAAACCTTGCAGCCGAGAAGGTCTTTCAATGCTTTAGCCCCCCGGGCATGATCGGTGTGATGGTGCGTGATCAGAATGTGGCTGATATTTTTGGCGTCGAAACCTTCTGCGGATATATTGCGAATAAGACCCCCGGTGTCATATCCGTTCCCGGCGTCGATGAGAAATAATCCTGATGGACCCTTGATAAGAAACACGTGGCAATCGTAGCCATCGGTCAGCCCCTCGGGGGTGCCGCCTACGAGATACAGTGAAGGGGTGATGCGCATGCTCATCTCCTGTTTACGGGTGATTCATGAAATGAAGGAAATATATATGACGACATAAATAATTGCTCATGTTTTGAGTGTTTAGATCCTGAAACGAGTTCAGGATGACACATGTCATGCCGAACTTGTTGCCGCTTCGCGGGAACGATGAAACCGTTGCCGTTTCTCGGGAACGATGAAACCGTTTCGGCATCTATTCTGCGCTGTCCGTTTTCTCCCAGAAATCAAGCTGCAGGTATTGTTCGAAAGAAAGTTTCAGTTCCTCTCCCAGAAGGCTGATATTCATGGTAGCAGCTAAAAGCTCGATAGTATTGCCGGGTTTGATACCCTTCCTGAGATTTTCTATGCTGTTTTGGATTTCCGCCTTGAATTCTTTGACAGTAATATCCTCAATTTCCGCGATTCTGTCTCTCTGGCTCATCTGGCGATCCTTCCGTGATCAGGTATGTAGGCACCTATTAATTTATATCGTTGAACATAAATGAGCAAACAGATTTTACAGAACTTTGTAGAAGCTTAATGTAATGCTTGAAGATAGTGCCGAACTTGGTTCGGCATCTGTCAGTTAAAAGGTTTTATAGCTCGTGAAAAAATATTTGAATTACTTTTCCTGTATTTTTGGTCCTCCGACGATATTATTTTTGCTTTTACCTCTTTTAAACTGTATTTTTTATATATACTTTGAAAATCCGGGCAAGAGTATCTTTACAAGGAGGTTGGATGAAAGCAGTTATTCTGGCGGCCGGCAAAGGCACGCGGATGAAAGAGATCACGAAAGAAATACCGAAACCCATGGTGCTGATACATGGCAAGCCCATGCTTGAACATATCATCGATTTCATTATGAGTGCGGGAATAACTGATTTCGGCATTGTTGTCGGGTACAAACAATCGGTAGTACAGGATTATTTCGGGGATGGCTCTTCGCGGGGCATTTCCATCACTTATATAGAACAGGACGTACAGAACGGAACCGGGGCGGCTCTTCATCTTGCCAGGAATTATGCCGGGGCAGAACCGTTTTTCTTTACTTTCGGCGATGTCATCACACCACGGGAAAACTATATTGGCATGATTGAATATTTTTACCGTTTCTCATGCTATTGTCTTCTCGGTTTGAACAAGGTTGATGACCCTTACCGTGGAGCAGCGGTCTATATCGATGAAAACTGTACCATTAACCGCATGGTGGAAAAACCTCCCCTGGGAACATCTACTACCGATCTTACCAACGCAGGCATCATGATTCTGGGAAAAGATATTTTTAAATATACTTCCCGTCTGTGCCTTTCGCCCCGCAGGGAATATGAGCTTACAGACATTTTCGGGATGATTACTGCCGATGGAAATATATTGAAGGGATATATTCTTTCGGGATACTGGAAAGATGTGGGGACAGCGATGGATTTGGAAGCGGCGAATACTCTCCTTTCGTGATCCCTCATTGCTTTACCGATGAATATGGTGTATGTAATGCGGCGACATCAGATTGCAGATGAATTCAGCAGCCGATTTGGGCATGCTCCGGAGTATTACGTCCAGGCGCCGGGGAGAGTTAATCTCATCGGGGAGCATACCGATTACAACGGTTTCCCGGTCATACCCATTTCTATCCCTTTTACCATTAATGCCGCGGTTTCTGCACGGCGTGACAACAGAATATCCATCGCCAACCTGGAGAGCAGCTATGCTCCTTCCGCGTTTGACATAGAAAAAGAAATTCCGCCTTCACCTTCCGGACACTGGGCAAACTATGTCAAAGCCGCCGTTTCCCAACTGGCAACTGAAGTACGCTCTAATCTTCACGGTATGGACGCTCTTTTTGAAGGCAACATCCCGGCATCAGCGGGGCTTTCATCCTCTTCGGCGCTGGTTATCGCTTCCGCGCTCTCCCTGCTTGCGGCAAATTCTCTAAAACTGCCTGCCATTGAACTGGCTGAAATGATGGCTGAAGGTGAAAGGTATGTGGGTACCCAGGGGGGAGGAATGGATCAGGCTATCTGCCTTCTGGGCCAGGAGGGAAAGTCGGTAAAAATTGATTTTTTTCCCCTGCGCTGTTCCTATTTCCCTTTCCCCGGCGATTATTCTATAATCGTGGCCCACTCGCTTATTCGAGCGGCAAAAACTGAAAATGCCCTGGTAAAATACAATCGCCGCCCGGCGGAATGCCGACTGGCTGCTGCCATGATTAACAGCCTGTATCCGGTAAATCCTCTCATGAAGAGACTGGGAGACCTTCCCCGTCAGGAATTTTATACCGGATTTAAAAACATCGAGGATTTTATTGAAGCGACCTTCCCCTGCCAGTCATATTCTCTAAAAACTATCGCACATGTGACCGGCGACACAACGGAATTCCTTACCATGAAATATCTTCTTACCAGAAACGGTATCCCTATGCCGGAGCCGGAAGATGGTTTTCACATCCGGCAGCGAGTGCTCCATATTCTGACTGAAGCCGACCGTGTGGAAATGAGCTGCGAAGCCCTCCGGAACCGCAACACCGATTTATTCGGGCGTCTTATGAATGAATCGCACGTAAGCTGCGATGTACATTACGGCATATCCACTCCGGAACTCAACGCCCTTGTTTCCATCATGCGCGATGCAGGGGCTTTAGGCGCCCGTCTGACCGGAGCAGGTTTTGGAGGATGCGCCATTGCTCTGGCCGATGACAGCGATATCTTAAAAATCATGGAAGCGGTGCAGGAATTATACTACGGAAAGTACCTTACGGATACCCGCCCCGAACTCGCAAAGGGAAAAAGCGGAGAAGATATAGTATTTTCTGCCAAACCGTCCCGGGGCGCGTCAGTACAACCTCTCTGAAAAGATCGGTAAAAACGCATGGAAAAAACCATCGGGTTCAGCGACAGAGACAAAAAAACGGTAAAGGAATTTTCCGATCTGTTGTGCAGGCTCGGTTTCAAACCGGAAATATTCATTCCCTTCCCGATTATCCGCAGTGCTCTAGGTGATTCAGCTCAAAGCCAGTGCGCCGGTTCCGACAGGGCTTTGCCGGAAGTCAACAAGAACAGCCATGCCTATCCGACTCTCGGTGAAATCGAACGGAAACATATTTTCCATACACTCACATTATGCGACGGCGAGTGCAAAACCGCTTCCAAACTCTTGGGGATAAACCGGTCGACATTGTATCGCAAGATGAAGAAATACGGGATTGAAAAGGAAAAGTAAGAGAAGAATCCAGGAGTATGGTTCAGACAGTCTTCCTTCCTTTATTCCTTTGTGTTTTCTCTTACCTAACCTGAGCGATTTTGTACTTGAAAAAGAGCACCCTCCGGGTTATGGCTTGTTGTTGATATCTGTCACGATATCCCTTTCATTAACAACAACATAACTCGTGATGGTGTCCTTTTTCAAGTATAAAATCGCTCAAATTAGGTCGGAATGAAATAATCAAATGTTGTGAAGTTAACATAAAAGGGTGTAAACTATACTTACACCCTTTCCTCTGCTTCAACGGTGATAAACCTTGCTATGTCCCTGTCGCAATATTATTTCCTCACGAATGGGGGACGTCTCGACTGTTCGTGATTCTTACTCTTTACCCAATAAGTAGTACAGGCTCGGCACGACAATCATATTCAATACTGTGGAACTGAAGAGACCCCCCAGGATGACAATTGCCATGGGAGTTTCGATTTCCTTTCCCGGCGCACCGCCGCCCAGGGCCAAGGGAATAAGTGCGAGGCCCGTGGATAGGGCGGTCATGAGAATGGGGCTCAGCCGCTCCATGGAACCTTGCATTATCGCTTTCTTAAACGGTAATCCCTCGCTGATGAGCGTCCGATAATGGGTTATCATCATGATGCCATTCCGGGTGGCAATACCGAAGAGAGCAATGAATCCAACAATTGAAGCTACGCTGATGATTCCGTTACCAAAAAAGACCGCCCAAATACCACCGACAAATGCAAATGGCAGACTCGTAAGAATGAAAAGAGCAGATCTGATATCCTTGAAATGGAAATACAGTATCAAGAAAATAGCAGCAAGAGAGAGAACGGTCAGAAGAACCAGGACTCTGGTCGCCTTCTGCTCACTCTCAAACTGCCCTCCATATTCGATATAGTAGCCTTCCGGAAGAGAAACATTTCGGCTGATGCGGTCCTCGATATCGTTGATCACACTCCGTAAATCGCGGTCGGCCACGTTGGATTGAATCACGATCTTGCGTTGCACGTTTTCCCGGCTGATGACATTGGGACCGGTATCATACCGGACTTCCGCCAGTTGTTCCAGCGGTACTTTCGGTCCCAGCGGGGTATCGAACAGCGCATTCTTGATCTTATCGATTGAACCGCGGTTCCGCTGGTCATATCTGACGATCAAATCATAGTTCTGCTGTCCATCGAGAACCTGGGAGGCAACCTCTCCATTGAAGGCGATATCGACGGTTTCCGACATATCCTCCACGGAAACCCCGTATACCGCCATTTTATCACGGTTAAAATCCACCTTGACTTGAGGTACATCCACCTGCTGCTCAACCGCGAGATCAACCACCCCAGGTATACCCGCCATCTGGGACCGGATTTGCTCCGCAAGAGACCGCAGCCGGTCCAAGTCCGGTCCGAACAGCTTTACTGCGATATTTGCGCGTGTTCCGGAGAGCATATGATCGATACGGTGGCCGATAGGCTGGCCGATAGTGATGTTCGTACCGGGAACCGTTGCGAGCGAGTTTCGGATCTCATTTAAAAAAACTTCCTTTTTCTTCCCGTTCAACTCGAACCGCACATCAATCTCAGCGCCGTTGACTCCCTGAGCGTGTTCGTCTAACTCCGCCCGCCCCGTCCGTCGCGCCGTTGATTTCACTTCCGGGTGCGCAAGAAGGATGTTTTCGATCAGATTCCCGATCCGGTTGGATTCGTCGAGCGACGTTCCGGCCATGGTCACTGCACTGAGTGTCAGGTTCCCTTCATTGAATTCGGGAAGGAAAGATCGTCCCAGGAAAGGCAGTGCCGCGAGCGAAAGAACGAGTATAATGATTGAACCGGCGATCACGCTTTTTGGAAAGCGTAAAGCCGAAACCATTATCGAATTGTAAGCATGTTTCAACCAGGTTACCACCCGGCTGTCGCCTTTGTTTCCAGTGAACTTTGCATTGGGAAGAAGCAGGAAGCACAAAACAGGAGTGATTGTTACCGCGACGAGCAAAGAAGCCAGAATTGAAATGGCATAAGCAATTCCCATGGGCCGCAGAAGCCGTCCTTCCACTCCGCTCAGGAAAAACAACGGGAAGAAAACGATAATCATGATATAGGTTGCATTCACCATTGACCATCGAATTTCGTCCGACGCTTTGTAAATGACCTCGATTGCGGGCAGCCGTTCGATCTCCGGCCGCTGTCGATTTTCCTTGAGTCGGCGAAATACGTTCTCCACATAGATAATAGCGTCATCAACCAGCGCACCGGTTGCTATAGCCATACCTCCCAGAGTCATGGTGTTGATCGATATATTCATGAATTTGAAAACAAGGATGGTAATCATGAAAGAAAGGGGAATGGCCAGTGCGGAAATGAGGGTGGTGCGGAAGTTCCCCAGAAACAGGAACAGCACGATGATAACCAGAATCGCTCCATCACGCAATGCATTGGTAACATTGTTAATCGCAACCTGAATGAAATCCGCCTGGCGGAAGATCGTTGTATCGATCAGGATGCCCGGAGGCATTATTTTCCGAATATCAGCAATCGTTGCTTCTATCCGGCGGGTAAGTTCCAGGGTATTGGCGTTGGGCTGTTTCTGCACCATGACGATGACCGCGGGATGGCCGTTCACCGAGCCGTCGCCGAACTTTTCCGCGGGTCCGACCCGCACTTCCGCGACATCACGGATCAGGACCGGCACGCCGTTCCGCACGGTCACAACAGATCGTGAAATATCATCCTGGGTGCGGATTCGTCCCATACCGCGAATGAGATACTCCTGCCCTGCGTCCATGTATACGCCGCCGGAGGAATTGTTGTTACACGATTCCGCCGCACGGAACACTTCGTTTAAAGAAATACCGTAAGCTGAAAGCTTTTCCGGCGAAACCAGAATCTGGAACTGCTTTACCTCACCGCCGATAGGAATAACCTGCGAAACTCCCGGCACCGAAAGCAACCGTCTCCGCAATGTCCAGTCGGCGAAAGAACGGAGGTCCATTTCGGACAGGTCGTTTTTTTTATCCGGATCGATCTGTGCCCCGATCAGCATGATTTCGCCCATAATCGAGGTAATGGGGGCGAGCACCGGACGATCAACGCCTTTGGGGAGAGACGATTCGGCAAGCTGAAGTTTTTCATTCACTATCTGGCGGGCGATAAAAATATCGGCGCCCCAATCGAATTCCACCCAGACAACGGAAAAGCCCGCCGCACTGGCTGACCGGACACGTCTTACCCCGGTCGCCCCGTTGACCGCCGTTTCTATCGGGAATGTCACCAGCGTTTCCACTTCTTCTGAAGCCATGCCGTGAGCCTCGGTGAGAATAGTCACCGTCGGAGCGGTAAGGTCGGGAAAAACATCCACCGGCAAATTCACCATGATGAAAAGGCTTGCCCCGGCAAGCAACAAGACGGATGCAAGGACTATCAGCCGGTTTTCGAGTGATAATCGGATCAATTTATCGAACATACATCATTCCCCTTATTCTCAAATATCATTGATGCTCGTGAGTCGGTGTGAAACACCACTTCTCCGGTCATTGCCTCAGTGAGCATGACCATGGCCGGTGGGGATAACCGTGGAAAGTGACGCCAGCTTGACCTGGTACCCTCCCGCAGTAACTACCCGCTCGCCTTCGTTCACCCCATGGAGAATCTGTACATAACCGCCATCGGCAATACCAGTCGTTACAATCCGTTTCGAAAATGATTCTCCCGCCGTGTGAATGAATACAACCTGATGCTTGTATTCGTTGTACACGGCGTGAGCCGGGACAGCGAGCACATTAACCGCTACATCCGTTCGGACCGAGATATAGGCGAACATACCGATTTTCAATCTGTTTCCCGGATTATCCATTTCAAAAACCACCGGTACCGTTCGTGAATCCCTATCCACCGTACCGCCGATGGTAACTATTCGACCGTTGATATCCCGGAGTTCGAACATGCCGGAATTCCCTTCCACCGTGAAAGAGGCATCGTGTGTCTGTTCGATGCTCTGCAAGTAAATCAGCGGAACTTTGGCGATGAGGTGAAGCCGCCGAGGATTGACCACGGTGAAAAGCGCCTCACCCTGATGGATCGCTTGCCCGATACGCACATGAGCGTTTTCCAGAACACCGTCAAGGGGAGATCGCACCACATACCGGTATTGTGTCGTCCCGCTCTCTTCCGACATGTCCCAATCCAGAACATTATACACGGTTTTCGCGGCTTCGTATTCTGTTCGGGCATCATCTATTCGCTTCCGTGAAACGGCGTTTTCCGCGGTCAGGCTTTGAACTCGTTGCCATTCCGATTCCGCCTTACGGTAAGTGGCATGGATGAGGGCTATCTCCATCTTGGTTGAGGCAAGCGGTGTAATAACTCCCAGCACCTCTCCCCGCCTGACTGCGGCTCCTTTTACCGGAAACCGTCCTCCCGCCGCTCCACTCATTATGCCATCGACCGGGGTAACAATATCGGCATGGGAATTCGGCGCCGGTTGAATTTCCCCAACTGCTTTGATCGATTTGTAAAGCGTATGTGTTCTCGCCGGTTCGGTACGGAAATCGATTTTCCATTGCTGCTCTTTGAGAAAAGAGATTACTTCCTCCCCAGAGGCGGTTTTTTCGGAATGGGGAACAGAAGCCGCATCAGGATATACTACGATCTCACCGATATGCACGGTATCGGATACTTGCGTTGTATGCAGAATCAAATCCAGCGAATAGGTTCCGGCCTGAGTAAACGTTGCTTTCGGACGGAAAAATCCTGGACGGGCGGGAGCATCGACTGAAACGGTGATTGCGGGAGCATTGTCCAAAGTGAAGATACAGGCAAGCGTACCCTCGGTAATTGGTTTGAAGGAAGACATATCAGTCATGTGCGCCGCAAATTCCACTTCATGTCCCGCAACCAATGCTGGGTATTCCATGAAAAGCTCAGTTTTTTCAGACCAGACAGTGACCGCAACCCCACTGTCATCATTTTGATCAAGATGCTGTTCAAGCGAGGAAACATCCCGCGAATTACATCCTTGAGGGAGTACGGCAACGGCCAAAAACAATATCAATGAAAGAATCCGAATCATATATACCTCGTTTCTTTAATGAATAATAGATCGCCCGGACGCACGTTCGAGCGCGTATACACTCTGGAAATACCGCTGCTGCAGATCGTAATAAAACCGCCGGGACTCAATATACACCTCAACCGCATCGAGGAGTTCGACCAGTGACACCTCACCGGTACGGTACGAAACATACGCGGCTTTAAGCACCTGCGCCGACGAAGTGGTAAGCGAAGATGAGGACTGCGCGAGCATTTCGGTATATCGGACGCAGGAGTTGTACGCTTCCTCTATCTCCAGCGCAATTTCATTCTCCAGAAGTTCGACCATGCGTGTCGAGTAATTCATATCGGCTCGCGTACTGATCAGTTCCCCCTTTTTCAGGTCGAACAAGGGAAGAGAGAGCCTGGCTTGGAACACCGGTCCCCGATACCGGCCAATCTGGCGCTTATACCCCATTCCCAAGATGAGACCAGGGAGCCGGTTCCGGCCGGTTTCCTTCACCACGGCGCGGTGTTCGTCGAGTGTAGCATGCGCGGCGAGCAGGTCGGGACGGTTCGGCATCGTGGCAGCAAGCAATTCGTCGAGCGCCGGTAGAGATACGATCTGTCCATCATCGAAAGAGGTCTGAAGTTGCTGTTTACTTTGTTCTCCCAGGAAAAACATGAGCCGTTTGTATGCGTTTGCGGCGTCAAGGCTGGTCTGGCCGCAGGCGTTAGTGTAGCGTGCGTATTCGAGTTCCATGCGATTCATTTCGAAGAGAGATATGTCGCCCTTTTCGTACCGGGATCGCATGTCATTCCGTATTCGGCTGATTTCCGCTTCCGCTTCCGTGCAGAGCAGGTGAATCCTTCCGGCATAGTGACACTCCAGAAACGCGGCCCGAACATCATAAGCCAATCGCCTCTCAATATTCGTATAATTGTGCTGTTCCCGGAGCACCCGCGCCGAAGACGACGCCAGCCGCGGCCCCCGTCTCCACAAAAAGTCAAGGGGTTGATCAAACATGATCGTCGACTCCCCGGTAGACAGCCCGCCTTGGCTCAGATCTTCACGATAGTATGAGAATTCGGGATTCGGTATGGCGCCGTCGGTTGTTTTCATTCCCCGTGCTCGCTCGATACGGCTTTCCTGCATCGCCAGTTCGGGACGCTGTGCTAGAGACCGACTCACCGCTGCGTCGATGGTAATGACCGTATCTTGAGCTTCGAGTACCCTCGGGCTGTATAACACCACGCTAATCAGAATGAAGAAACATATACGCATCAAATAGATCTCCTCACCAGCATGCCGGGTATCTCTCAGAAAAAGAGCCCGAGCTGCTTGCTCTACAGGAATAATTCTGGAATGGAGTTTCTGACGGAGCTTTCTGTGTCGTATTCCAGGACATATACGACCATGAACTTCGCATACGCTCGGATTCAATCATTCAGAAAGCGACTGGAGTCTCATTTAGGAGAGCGGCGGAGAGAGAGTAGTTCTGTAGAGAGTAACAACATGGGGAGGGGATACGGAAGGGAATGCCCACTTGCCATCCGTATGGAATTGAGTATTGACTCTATCGTATATATCTGACGGGGTGTCGAGGAAGACAGCGGAACACAGGAGTTCTTTATATCCGATAAAAATGTTCCCATTCGATATCTGAGACATACTGCAAGCAACTGAAAAAGCCCCATGCACATCGATACCCCCGTGATAGGAGTCATCGTGGGTGACTGGGTTGTTAGCCGCCGCAAAGATTGAGTGCATATGGCATACTTCCTGCGTTCCTGCACTGTCGGTTTCAATATCGTGAATATGAAACCAGGGGAGGAGAAAGGAGAACGCAAGATGTACGATGCAGGCCGTCACAACGGCAATCGGAGAACGGGAAGGGGAAAAGAACATAGAAATAATTTCTCATTCGTTATACTTCTACGATATACGAGTTTTGATTAAAATAAAGTCTCTTTCGGTGAAACGCAACAGAATTTTTCTATCGGCATATTCGGCGTGTGTTTCCCACCCTTAGTTCCGTTGATGAACGGAGTGCACCCAGTAGTTCATCTCTTGACTTGGGTACGCCGGTGATGGCGGGAAGATGACCGCGGAAGGGGTCATTGCCCTCGCCCACGGGCAGGGGTGCGATGAACTGGTGCATCGCGGGGATTCAAGGACTTCGGTCACGAAGAATTGCCCTTCAAACGGTTCGCGCCGAATGCGGCTTATTACCTCATGGCGGTGGCGTTCTTCCTGTTCGAGAGCTTCAAGGAGGACGTCTGCGCCGAGGTGGTCCCGGTCACCGCCTATGCCACGGCGGAGCGTCGAACCTTGATCGATTGCGCCGCCAAGTTGGTTCGTACAGGAGGCAAAATTATTCTCCGGGTGACTGCGGCAACCTGGAAGGCGCTGCAATTCGATGTATTGTGGCAACGGAGCGAATTCCCACACCGGTTCGCCCAGGCGTAATCGTATACACGACAGCCAAAAAATTCACTCCGGATACCCTCAAGGGAGAGGTACGCCCGCACCTGCTCACCGTGCACGCCATACCACCTCCTGTTATCGGGAATTCATCAGTAATCGTCGCATGATTACCTTCTCTCGCGTTGAATAACAGAACAATAAACCATCTATACGAGTAAAATAAGTTTCGTTTATGACAAATCGCTCAATTTAGGTAATATAATCTTTGGACCTTGGACTATCTTCTACTTACTCGCTTTGATAAGCAGGACCAGACCGAACCAGAAGAATATCACATTTGAGAGCCAGGCGGCGATCAGGGGATTCATGGCGCCGGTACGTCCCAGCACCTGGAAAATATTGATGAGGGTATAGAAAATAAAACTGATCATCAGCGCGATGCCGAATGCTGCGGTTTTTCCCATTTTGACTGAACCCGCCGCCAGCGGAGCTCCAAAGAACACAATCACAAAGGAAACAAACGGGAAAGCAATTTTTAGATAGAGATCGATAAGCCACTGTGAAGCATTTCCTCCCTTTTCCTGGATTCCCCTGATAAAATTCCGCAATTGAAAATAATCCATCGATTCCGGTTTCAGATCTATAACTGCAAAATCTGAGGGTTGCCGCATCTTGAAAGGAACCTGCAGAGAAGGATGCAGTACTGCTTTGGCACCATCTCCGGAAAAAGTACGCTCCACTGCGTTGTAAAGTGTCCAACTGCCCTGCGTATAAACCATGTACTCGGCATCTATCCGTGAGGCAATCTTCTTAATATTAGCTTCTCCGTCATTGTTCACGGTCGTTTCCTCCGGTTTGATGATAAATACATCCCGGGCAGTATTTGTTTTGACGTGGAAACTGGCGGCATGGATGATTCGGCCATCCCTGTTCATCAGAAAGACATCGTCGCGGTCCAGTTCATGGATTTTAGAAAAAGACAGGTGATAATCGAGCGCTTTATTGCCCATGCGCCGAGCGTTGATAATGTCGCCGATATCCTGGTGCTGGATATTTGCCCAGGGCACCACCGTTTCGGCGAGGACCATCCCCACGACGCTCATGAACAGGGCAAAAACATACAGTGGGAAAAAGGTCCGGTAAAGGCTTACCCCGGCGGCTTTCATGGCAGTTATTTCATTGTCTCCCACCAGCCGCCCCAGGCTGAACATGGTGGCGAGCATCATGGACAGCGGCAGCGTAAGCACCATAATATACGGCAGGTAGAACAGGTAGAAGAAAAAAATAAGCATTAATCCGGCATCGCTGTCAATAAAGCGATCCATCATTTCGACGGAATCGATCAGAATGAAAATGACTGCGAATGCCAGAAGGGAATATCCGAGGAAGGATAAAAACTCTTTGAGCAGATATCCGGTAAGGATTCTCATGCTCATCTCCTCGCGGCATAACGGAAAAGAAACAATCCCATGATTCCCATGATTATATTAGGCGCCCACATGGACAGCCAGGGTGGTATCAACATCCGGTCGCCGGCGCTCTCTCCCCCGCTGAGAAACAAGTAGTAGACAGCGAAAAATCCGATGGATATGCCTATTCCGATAGAAGCTCCGGAGCGCTTCACCAGGATTCCCAGGGGTGCGCCGAGAAGCACAAAAATTATCGCCGCAAAGGGTATGGAGTCGCGCTTGTTCATCTCCACTTTGAAGGAAGCAATCTGCCGGTTATTTATTTTTATATTCTGCAGAATCCGGAGGGAGTCATCCTGGACCGGTTCACCCCTCATTTTCCGGAGCAAATTCCTTCTCTGTATCGTATTCTCAGCCTGAAACTTCTTCACCTCTTCGCTCATCATGGAGGAAAGCATGGTACGGTCATTGCGTGAATTCCGGTAACCGGTATCGAGCCTCGAATCCATGCTGAAATTCTGGCTGAATTCCTTGAATTCGACCCGGACATACCGCTCCGGATGATGCGAATCCACATGGTGTACCTCGCCGTTTCTCAGAAGAAGAGTCAGACCGGCGCTGTCCGGATGGGTGATGAATCTTCCCGTTTCAGCTACAATCAAATCCTGATAAAACCCCCGGAAGCTGCGGAAAAGGGAAATTCCTTTCAATTCTTCTGTGGAATAATCAATGGATTCCACCCGTATCGTTACCGAAGGAATATCGTTGATGAACTGACCCTCGCGATTGTTAAAAGTAAGGAACGGTTTTTTAAAAAAAACCGCTGCGCTCAGGTTGCTTGCCCGGTAATTCGCCTCCGGAAGAATAGTATTATTGAACCACACCATACCAAAGGCGATGAGCGCAGAAATGACCAGTATGGGGGCCACAATCCTGTACATGGATATTCCTGCGGCTTTCATGGCGATAATCTCGCTCGCGGCGCCCATCCGGCCGAACGCCATCACCGTGGCTACCAGCACACTCATCGGCACCACCAGCGCCACCATATATGCAAGACTATAGGCAAATATCTTCGTCAGAACCAGGATTTCCACACCCTTGGATATGAGCGCCGTCACTATCTCGAGCATGAGTTTTAGGATGAGAACAAACATGATCACGCTGAAAGCGAAGAAAAATGGCGCCACATGCTCGCGGATGACATATTTATAAAAAATATACATGAGATCCCTTTCCGATATACTCAGAAGATAATATATAATCTGAGATTGAGCATTTCAACCGGAATGAAAGGTTTACTGAATTATCCATGACGACACATTTTATTGAGTTTCTTGTCAAAATAGATGCCGAAACGGTTGCTAAAAGATGCGCTGCGCTTGCATCGTTCCCGCGAAGCGGCAACAAGTTCGGCATGACATGTGTCATCATGAACTCGTTTCAGGATCTAAATACTCAAAACATTCGTATTTATGTCGTCATGTATGACCTCACTTCACCATATCCGCAGCCTGTACAAACCGTATCCCCTTTTGGACCAGTTTGGGAATGGTTTTTTCCAGTACGCTTATGGTGGTCTGACGGTCGTGCCCGATAATGATCACCGGCCCATTTTTAAATGCTTCGTTCGCGAGCGCGAGAAGCCGGTTTTCGATGTCGCCCTGATTTCCTTCGCTGTCGATGTATCCTGTCATCTCTGCGCTTTTTACTCCCACTCTCTGCGAAACCATGATGCCTGTCGATTCCAGAGAGGTCTTTGAATCAATGAAAAAATAATTGTTAGACTTCAGAAAATTCATTACCGCCTCCATGATCTGCACATCCTCAGTTGCTTTTGAACCCATATGGTTGTTGAGGCCCTGAGCGCCCCTGACGCTTTTGAATGCCCGGGCAAGTTTTTCACTGACTGCTACTTCGGAATCGGTTGTCAGAATGAAGCCTTTCCCGGGGATTTCACTCCGTGATTTCGGCTCCATGGGCATGTGGAGGATATAGGGTATATCATTACGGGCGGCGAACGCCACCGCCTGAGCGGTATACTGCCGGAAAGGCAGAATGGATAGAGTAACCGTCTGCCCCTGGTTGCAAAGGCGTCTTATATTTTCAATCGGCCGAATTCCCACATCATCGATAATAATCGCCGCTTTTGCCTGTCGGGCTTCCAACGCCGGGTTTTTTCGGAAAATCACTATATCTGTCGGAGTGGCTCTCGTTCCCAGAGTCAGGGTCAATGATTGACCGTCGGCGCTCTCAGTCCCGGAAAATACTTTGCCTCCGATCTTACAGGCAGCGGCGCTCACTTTCAGATTCAGGAAAGTCAGCGAGGTAGTGGATGGGATGGTCACCGTATAACTGTATCTCAATCCGCTTGCCGTCGACCGTGATTCCGTTCGTTTGATATCTTTTTGGGAAATGCCGTACTCGGAAAGTGTGGAAATGAGCATGGCGGATAGCTCCTGTGTAAACATGTCCGGGCTGGCCTGGACAGCTTTAACAGAACGGGGATTCTGAGCGCTTTTAACACGGCTGGCAGTATGCCACTGAAATAAAGCAACCCCTGCCGCAATAAGTGCGGCGAGGGGCAGAAGAACAGAGAGAATGGGAACGATCCGGGATTTCTTTTTACGGGGCAAACAGCGGTCTCCGAGCAAAGTTACGGCGTAGTAAGGTCATTCCACTGGATAATGGCATACAGCTTGGACTGGCGATCCTGAACGAATTTGAATTCCATAAGCTGATGTATTTTAAAGTCACCGTATGTTTTTGTGAATATATCCATATCGATTAAATAGGTTTTCACCAGCCAGACTTCGTTCGGGTGCTCGTCGACTATCACTGCGCCATTCGGGGGATTCGGGACATCTTTGCCCCATTCCTCCATGCTTCCGAATTCGCTCGAAGTGAATACGAACGAAGTACAGTTATTCATGATGTTTTCAATAACTCGTACATCTTCAGATTTGGAAAAGCGGATATCAAGGGTATCGGTCTCCGATTTGCTCGTGTAAAAATAGTTATCATGGAGACAGTCGCGGTAAAAATTGATATTGAGTTGCTGGAAAGCCACTTTCAGATTGTTGACCACTTTATCGGGTGTGGCAGGTATTTCGATTTTACCATCGTTCGTGGTTTGTCCGGAATCTTTTTTCGGTGAGAAGATACATGAGCCGGTAAAAAGGGCTGTTAAAAATGCGATAAAAAGGCAAAAACAATTTCTTCTCACGATTCTTTTCATGGGATTAACCCTTTAATCTTTTCCATCTGGTGAAAAGTATACTAGCACTAGTTTCGGCATCTTTTCCAAATGATAGAGGCTTTTGCAAAAGTCGTTTTATACGTAATAAGAAAACGAACTTTTAAACTACAGCCCCCTATCCCTCGGTACCTTTCCCCCGAAGGGGGCAAGGGATATCGTTGCTTAACAGTCACTTCCTGCCCCCTCCGGGGGAAGGATGTCCGAAGGACAGAAAGGGGGCTGCTTAAAATATCGACTTAGCAAAAGGATCGATAGATTAACATTATCGAAAATTATCCGATTATGCAACAGAAAAATTAACTGTACCTCGCCCGCACCGCTCCCCAGGAATCTTTGTTAGGGTCTTTAGGGTATCCACGGTGATCTACCCAGAGATAAATGCTCCATTTTCCTGAATTTTCAATGAAATAGAGCCAGGCTTCTCCGTATATGTCCTCTTTGTTTTCTCTACCAAAAGTGAGCTTATACCAGTATTTGTACATCTTGTCACCGGAATTGTATTCAGGTGTACGGTAGGTTGTAAGGGAAATGGTAAATGTCGAATCCGGGATAAAATAATTCATGACGAATGCTGATTCCTTCTCACGGTTCCAAGTGCTGCGAAATTCCTGTTCATATTTCAGCGAATCCAGCGGATCGGGGCTGAAAGTGAACGGGTCGCTGAAAACGTCCATGTAATCCTGGATGCTCTTGGTCCTCAGCGATTCAACGAGGTTGTTCAACACCTTTTCGGGCGAGGTTGGCGGCAGAATAACAGCGCCTCCATCCGGAGGAGTCTGGGGAGTCCGCGTGCTGAACGGATTATTGCATGACAGCAATGAAATTACCGCGAGAGCGGCGCCGAAAATAACGAAAATAGAGCGCTCCATTCTTCATCCCACCTTTACCGGAACCGGTATGATACAGAGGATGAATATCACAATCGCTGCCACAGCCGTGATGATACGAACCGCCCCGATGTCCGGCTCCATACGGTCGGGATAAGGATGCCGGGTCCCGAAAAAGAGCGAGAGCAGCGCCCAGACAAACCATCCGCTCCAAAATGTCAGGCCGAGCAGGAGCAGGAGCGGTATCCGGATGCGGCGGAACAATTCATGTAAGCGCGGTGAAAGCGCAAAGAGAATATGCCCGCCGTCCAGTTGCCCGATGGGCAGAAGATTGAGCGCGGTAATAAAAAGCCCTATCCAGCCTGCAAAAGCGATGGGATGCAGGTTCAGGTCGTAGTGGGCCGGGATGGGACCGATCAGGAAATAACTGAGAATTTTGAAAAGCAGCGAATCGCCGAGGATAAGGTATTCATGTTGAGTATGCAGAGGGACGATCTCGGACATTTTAAGCCCGATAACACTGGCGATGACCGCGAGGATAAAACCGGCTATCGGACCGGCCGCGCCCACGTCAACCAGCGCTTTACGGCTGGGAATGGAAGATTTGATGCTGATCACTGCGCCGAATGTTCCGATGGGTTGAATGGGCGCCGGGATAAAATAAGGAGGAGTAACCACAATCCCCCATCTCCTCGCGGTAAAATAATGGGCAAATTCATGGATGCCCAGAATGCTGAGGATGGCTATGGAATAGGGAAAACCTTTTGCGAAATTGCCCCAGCTCTGATACGGATTCGCATCGGTCACGAGCGCTCCCATGGTGGTCGTGGTAAAAACGGTCAGAAGGAAAAGGAGGATATGGAGCGCATAGTTGGTTTCCCGGACTGGAGGCTGCTCCGGATTATCCCTGAAATAGTCGTCCCCGGGACGGATGATGAATTTTCTGTATTGCATATCAAACCGAATTGGGCATGAAGTTGGCTTATAGTTTTCGAGAGCTTCAGAACTACAGCCCCCTAAATACTACAGCCCCCTAAATCCCCCGAATGGGGACTTAAAAGACTGAAAGACAATCATTCACAGCGTTTTAATTAATTACTCATGTAAGGCTTTTAATAGATCCTTAAACAAGTTCAGGATGACGTCATGCCGAACTTGTTTCGGCATCTATTCTATAAAAATGTGCAAAGAAATATGTCGCCATGTATAAATGATGTTGTTCGTATGTTATTATCTTTCCCTCGTAAAGTTCCCCTCCGGGGTATTTAGGGGCTGCCTGTGAGAAATTTTTCGTCTCAAATCATTTCCTTCACCGGCTGGAAATCGAGAGCGCTGAGAACATCACATCCGGAACGAAAATCGAGCCGACCGGTTTGACATCAGAACCCGAGGCGTCGATCGATCCGAACGCCTGATAAACATTTCCAGATACCATGGTATCCACCAGACGGCCGCTGATTTCCCCGTTCCGTACAAGGAAGCCGAGCATTATATTGAGGGCAAAATCCCCGGCCAGAAGATTCGACTGCCCTCCTCCGAGCACACCGTGCACAATCACCCCTTCATCGATGCTCTCGATCATCTCCTTCAGGCTGGATTTCCCGGGCGACATCACCAGGTTTGAGGTTCCTACTGTGGGCGCGGAGAGAAGACCACGCTGCGCATTGGCTGTGGAAACGCGTCCGGCCTGGGCTGCGGTGTCCAGGTTGAAAAGAAAAGACCGGAAGACGCCTTCTTCGAAAATCATGGTTAGCTGCGAAGGCATCCCTTCATCATCAAAGGGTCTGCTTCCGGGAGAACCCTCAATGTACGGATCATCGGCAAGTGTGACATCTCCGAGAATTTTTTCACCTTCACGGCCGATAAGGGGACTGTCGCCCTTTACCAGCCGTCTCCCGTCTATTCCCATCTCGAATGCCTGCATGAGGCTGGGCATTTCCTGCGCGGTAAAAATAACCGGGAGCATACCGGAAATCCTGGGCGCTTTTTTTTCGGCATGACCGGCGAGCGCGGCGATTCTCTCCACATAGGCATCGGTGCGGATATCGAGAGCGCCGAAATGATTCCCATCGCCGATCCAGAGTATGGAGTCTCCCTCCACAACAACGAGCGTTATATACTCCCGGAAGTCGGTGGAGCTGTACGAAGCATCGAAACCGGCAGTATTTGCAATCCTGACTTTGTTCACCGCAGTGGAAATGCTCAGGTCGGTCAGGCCTTTCGGGCAGCGCTCGCGGAGGATATCCACCGCACGCTTCCCTTCGCTTATAGCCTGGGCGGGGCTGTAACTTTCTACTGCAGGATCGAAAGTTGCTGTTCCATATCCTGCTGCTATTGCTTCGCCGGGAAACTCAAAATGAACCTCTTTCCCGAACCGTGAGGCATCCAGGGCATTTTCCACCAGATCTTCGATGCGGTGCGGGTCTGTTGTGGATGAGAAGCCGATTCGGTCTTCGCGAATCACCCGCAGCCCGATGCCGAGCACCGTTTTCTGTTCTGCGTTCTTGAGTTTTCCGGATTCGAACGATATTTCCGAAGCGGCTCTTTCGGTCAGGAAAACCTCGGCGGATGCTCCGCGGCGTTTCACCTTCTCGAGTATGGTTTCTATCATTTCAGCCAACAAGAACCTTTCCGATACGGATATGGGGAGAACCGTCCGATACCGGGAGCGGGGACTGCTCGCCCTTGCCGCAGCCGCCCAGGCCGCCATAAAGAGTGAGGTCATTTCCGATCTTCTCGATATGGTCGAGCGTCTCGAATACGTTGCCTGAGAGAATCACATCCCGAAGGGGAGTTGTAATACAACCTTTTTCAATCCGCCATGCATAGGCCGAGCTGAAGGTAAACCGTTCCAGATCGGTGTTCCCGCCAAGGTAACCGCAGGCGTAGATACCGTCCCTGATTCCGGCCAGCATGTCCTCAAAAGCCGACTCCCCGCGGTCGATGAACGTCGTGGTCATCCGTACGATGGGACGAAAAGAGGCGCTGATGGCGCGGGCGTTCCCGGTGGGCATTTCACCCATGCGCCCGGCTGTTTCGCGGGAATGGAGCCGTCCGGTCAGAAAGCCGTTTTTAACCAGATAGGTCTTCTGTCCTTTCACTCCCTCATCATCATAGGGGGTGCAGCCGTTTTCACCCGAAAGGGCGCCGTCATCGATGATATTGAGCACATCCGGGCCGAAACGGCGGCCCAGTCTCATCATTTCACGGGCTTTTGGATTCTCATAGACAAAATCGGCCTCGCTAAGGTGCCCCAATGCCTCGTGGACGAAAACACCGGCTAGCTGGGGATCGAGAATGACCGGATAGACCCCTCCGCTGACTTTCGGCGCCCGGATGAGATCACGGGTGATCTTGAGAATTTTCTCTACCTCTCCCTCACGGTTCTCCACCGTTTCAAATCCGCGCCGGTCGCCGAACGATTTCATACCGCGCTGTACGTTGGAGCCTTCCCTGGCGACCGCCATGAGGCTGACACCCGCGTAAATCTTTTCCTGCTCGATCGTGCTTCCTTCGCTTGTATGAAGCCAGACTGTCTTCCTGGTATCGCGATACACCGAGTTGGTGGTAACGATGTCCTTTGCGCTAACCATCATGTCGTTATATTTTTTCAGGAGCGCTAGTTTTTCTTCCAGAGGGACACGAGCAGGGTCTTTTCCAACTGAGTTTTTCACCCTGGCGGTTACCGGTACAACCTGAGCGATCACCGTTTTATCCTCTCCGGCAAGTTTCGCCATGACACAGGCAGCCTGTGCGCTCTTCTCCGCATCCTCAATCCGGTTAAAAGAAGCAAACCCCCATCCCCCCCGGATACAGACCCGGACACATCCCCCCAGAGTCATGACCTTCCCTATATCTTCGAGCACGCCTCCCATGTATGCCAGGGAGGTGGTTTCGGAGCGCTCGATTCGAATATCGGCATAATCGGCATCCAAAGCCCCAATGGCCTTTTTCATCACCTGTTCCATCAGAATCCTGTGATTGAAAGCGTGAAGCGCAGGGCGTTATCCGGAAAATCCTTAATCGGCGTATAGGACACGTCTGCGGAAAAAATGCCCATCTCCAGGCCTAAACCGTAGCTCATGGTTTCCAGGCTGCTGTCGTTACGGTATCCGATACGGATAAAGAAACGATCTACAGCCTCCACCTCTACACCGGTACGAATTCCGTTGTCGCCGTACCGCGGAATAACGTAATCGCCGAGAAGGGTGAAATTTCGATTGAAACCGGGAAGCATGCCGCTGTAAAGAAATCCCATGCTCACATCGGAAGGTATCTTTGTCCGCTCGTTTTTGAGAATACCCATTTCGCCGTAGTTACGGGCAACTGCGGCAAGCGCCAGACCATCCATCGGACGCCAGGTTATTCCCCCGTCCACCGCGTATCCGCCGGCATTTTCCTGGGCGATTTTTTCAAAAAGTTTTTTATATGTCACACCGAGCGAAATCTTTTGGGTAAGAAGCCGCGCATAGGTGAAAGCAAGAGAAACATTCTTTATGCTGTATGTTCCGGGAGAAGTTTCAGAGGGAGCGGATCCGCGCAGCTCTATATCCCCTGAATCGAAAATCTGAACGGAAAAACCGAAAGCGCCCGCTGCGCTGTTGGCAGAAACCGCGGCATATTCCTGCTTAATGCCCTGTATCCATTCCGTATGGGAGAATTGGGCCGAACGCTCGCCCACAAATGCTATCAGAGAAGGATTCAGCCACTCCGAAGAAGGTCCATCTGCGCTGGATAGCCCCGCTCCGCCCAGGGAAGCGATGCGCGCCGTGGGGGTGACGCGGAGGAAGGAAAGCCCGGTCCGGCCGGAATCACTGTATACCTGTTCCGACAGTACGTTTGACACACCAGCGGAAAGTATTGCGCATGATGCCGCAAGAAAGACGAATATCCTCATCATAGTTTATTCTCCGTATGAGAGCACCAGGGAGACAAGATTTATCCGGTCATTCTCGATAGTATCGGCTGAATAGGCGTAATCGAAGCCGATAGAGCGGGTGACCTGCACACTGAATCCGGCGGTTACCGATCCGGAATCGAGACCACCGGAAGGAGTATAATTGTAGATTCCGCCTCTCAGCGTTAATGCTTTCATGAGCGTATACGCCGCTCCGAAATCATACCCGGTGGGATTATCCTTCACCGATTCGGTCATGGCCGAGAGAAGAAGTTTGTCATCCAGCAGGCGGCAGGCCAATCCTATTGTATAATAGAGAGGAAGCTTGTCCACCTTTTCCATCGGCTGGCCGTCGGCGCCGCTTATTGTTTGCGACCACCGCTCGCTTTTCCAGGTGAACCGGCTGTTGATATCCCGCGCCACAAAGGAAGCGCTGAGGTTGTTCAGCGGACGGAGAATGATACCGCAGTCGAAACCAAACGCCTTTGCATCCTCTCCGGCCATCTTCCAGAGGCTGACCTTGGTATTGATTCCCAGTGATATTCTTTTCCCCATGCTTTTCGCAAAGGACACCGCAAACGAATTACTACTGTCCCGGAGAAGTCCTGTCGGGTTGCCGTTAAGGTCCCGTCCCTGGATGCCGTCCGTTCCGGCGCCGATCCACGAAATCGCAAAATCGGCATCCGGCCCGATTCTGCTTCCGAAAGCCAGGTGAGTCATGAAGCGATCCATACTCATATAACGCCGGGAAACTGCCAACTGGCGTCCGTTCATGAGTGCGAGACCGGCCGGATTATAATAAGAGCTGTATATATCGCCTTCCACAGCACTGTAGGCATTTCCCATTCCCAGCGCTTTGGCGCCCGCTCCCATGCGCAGGAACTCTCCCGCCCAGGGGGTATACTTGTCTTCGGAGAAAGCAGTACCAGGCAGTAAACAGATCCTTATTAACGCCGCGGCCAGAGCGCAAAGAATAAACTTTCGCTCAGTCGAGAACCATGATTTTGCCACGAGCAGAATCCCCTTGTTGAGTTTTTATCCGATAAAAATAGACCCCGTTGGGAACAAGGGTGTTGTTCTTGTCCCTGCCGTCCCAGATTTCCTGGTAATCCCGGCCTCCGGCGCGAAAGACGCCGCTGACCAGGTCTCGCAGCAGCCTGCCATGATAATCATAGATGGCGATGGAAATACTGGCGTCTTTTTTCAGTGCAAAATGTATCCGTGTTTTTGAAAAATCGGCATCATGCCGGGAAGGAGAAAAAGGATTCGGGAAAGCATAGGTCTTTACATCGTCAAAGGCGGTGGATATGCCGACATCCTTTTCCCCGGTATCCAGTGTCTTTACACGGGTAACGCCGCGGAAAATCTTCCATGTTTTCCCCCAGTCGGTGGTGCGGGCAAGGCCGTTGGCGCCGGCAGCCCAGAGCGTATCGCTCACCACTAGCACGGATGATACTCTCTCTCCGTTTTTCCAGAAGAGATCATCCGACTCACGGATGTCCATTATATTCCAGTGAGCGCCCAGGTCTCTGGAAACGACCAGGCCTGAATCCGATGCGGCAAAAACTGTCGAATCCCCGAAAGCCGGATCGCTCGCCCCCTTGTGTCCGAAGGCAAAATTCCAGGCATTATACCTGGTGGTTTTATACTGCCATGTTTTGCCGTTGTCATCGGTGTGACAGATGCCGTACAATCCGAGGTTGGTGTAGACATAGTTATCGCAGCCGGCCCAGACATGGGTCTTTCCACCAATGATTTTATGCTCCACCGAGTACACCCAGTTGCCGGGTTTCGGATCGGAAAGATCACCGGCGTTGGAGGTGTTCCAGGAATAATTCGTCCAGGTTTTTCCACGGTCGAAACTGACATTCATTCCCTGAAAAGTTCCCACCCAGAGGGTATCGCCATAGGCGTCCGCACACTGCCCATGGTGGTTCGGGTTCGTAAGGTCGAGCGTTTCGTTGTTGGGAAGGATATTGGTCCAGGATTTTCCCACATCGGAGCTTTTCAGAAGAAAACCGGAAGTGGTGCTGCACCAGATGGTTCCCCGCGAAAGAACAATGTCGTACGTGGTGGTATACCGGCCGGGATTCGAGAGTCCGGCCCGATCAAGGAACATGTCTTTCACCGTGATATGCTTCCAGGACTTTCCCCGGTCCAGCGAGAGAGAAAGGCCGTCACCATAGGGCACCAGGTTTCCCAGGTATTCAGCGCTGTATCCCCAGGCGGCGATGAGGGTATCTCCCGATGCAGTCAGCGCGGAAATGGATCCCTGTCCGAATCCATTTGTCTGTTTATAGGAAATCCAGTCATACAGTCCCCCGCCCTCGCCAATCCGGCGATTAAGTGAACTTGATCCGCTTACCCACAGAGAATAGCCATCCCATGCCATGTCGCCGAGATCGTTGGCGCCCAGTCCGGCGGAAGGCGATGAAAACATGGCGGATAAACCGTTTGGTTCCGCGCTCACGGCGGATACCGAAAGATAAATTCCAAGAAACAAAACAATCGGTTTACTTATAAAATTCAATAAAAGCATCTCCCCTTCCCTTCATCTCCGTCCTGAAGGTTTAAGAAAAGTGAATAATTGCGGCCGAACATGCAATTTTCTTTCAAGCCGTTTCTGTACATATTGGTGGTACAACGGATGGATGTATGCATTCGGGCGAACAGTCGGGGTCATTTCTTTGAATGTGGAGCCTTATTCAAAAGTCGTTTTATACGTAATAATAGAGTTTTATATATGACGACAAAAATAATTGCGCATGTTTTGAGTGTTTAGATCCTGAAACGAGTTCAGGATGACACGTGTCATGCCGAACTTGTTGCCGCTTCGCGGGAACGATGAAACCGTTGCCGTTTCTCGGGAACGGTGAAACCGTTTCGGCATCTATCTTGTAAAGGGAAACGTAAAATATGTAGTCATGTATAACTACAGTCCCCCGTATGAACGGCGCGGGATAACCTCTCAGCCTTTTGTCTTGATGAGCAGCTTGTCGCCGGGCTTAATCATCCTTGGATTACGGATCTTGTTCCAGACCATGATATCTTTATAGCTCACCGCGTATTTTTGAGCAATCACATAGAGAGAATCATTTTCCTGAACAATATACGTGATATGATCGGGCTGTGTATCAGCCAAAACACCCTTGGCAGTTTTCTTCTGCTCCGGTTCAGCCTTCGCTGGGGAGGCTTTCTCGGTATTCACAGCAATTTCGACAGTATCAACCGAACCGGGAATATTCAGTTTTTGTCCGATTTTGAGCACAGCGCCCTGTTTCAGATTATTCGCCGCCAGGAGTGAAGATATCGTTATCCCGTATTTGCGCGCCACTTTGGATATGGTATCCCCTTTTCGAATCGTATACCCTTTTGCCACACTGACAGTTTTGATCTTTTCTTCTGGTATCTTGGCGTACTCAACAATAAATTTTTCCCGGCTTCCCTTAGGTATCTTGAGCTGATAAACATCTTTTCCGCCGGGAGTATATTCTCTGGTCAGTTCGCTATTAAGGTCTTTCAGAGCCTCTGCATCCACTCCGGCGCATTTGGCTGCAGTGTCAATTTTCGTATAAGGCCGGACCTCTGCAGTGTCAAACGCGTAAGGAGGTTCTTTTTCGATATTCTGGAATCCAAAAATCTCCGGCGCCTTGGAAATAATGAGCGCGGCCATGTACATCGGCACATAGTTGTCCGTTTCCTTGGGCAAATCTATCCGCCAGTAATCATTCAGTCCAGATTGCTGAGTGGAACGGCTGACTCTGCCGGCCCCGCAGTTATAGGCGGCCATAACCAGATTCCAGTCATCATACAGTTTGAAGAGGTCCTGGAGATGCTGGGCGGCGGCTTTGGTGGACTTTAGAACGTCTCTCCGTTCATCGATCCATTCGTTTCGTTCCAGGCCGTACAGCTTTCCGGTGGTGTAAATGAACTGCCAGAGACCGACTGCACGGGCGCGTGAAACCGCCCGGGGGTTCAGACCGCTCTCAATCATGCTCAGATATACCAGATCGACAGGAAGGTCCTCTTCTGCAAAAATCTTCTGCATCATGGGAATGTACCGGCCGCTCCGTGACTGCCATCTGGCCATGACGTCATGACCTTTGGTCTGGAAATAGTAAATACAATTTCTGACTTTTTCATTGAAATCGATCGGAACATCGCTCTTACGGGAAATTTTATTCACAATGTCTTTCAATTCCTCGAATGACCATTGCCCTGATTTGAACTGCTCTAAGTTGGAAAGGTCCGCTATCCAGGACCCAGGATCCTCACGGGCGATTTCGTCAGATTCCTGTAAAATTACTCCATATTCATGGGCGAGCGCCGATACGGTTGTATTAAACCGTGTAACGAGCGATTGATTGTTGATTTCATCAAGATTGACTTTGCCGTACAGCACGAATGCACTGTCAACAAGGGTTTCAGCCAGTCCGAAATCTCCTTCACGGTGAGCCGCGATGACCTTGTCATAATATGCAAGAATGTGGGCAAGAAGAGATTCTTCATGCTCATATTTTTGGATATTAGATGGATCTACTGGTGCAAACGTTAAGGTTGATTCGTTCTGTTTGATTTTCGGTACGCTACTCGTTATGCTCTTTACAGCGGGTGCGGAACATCCAACTGCTGTCAATAGAAAAAAACTCAGAGCAATTCCAAGAGTGTGGTTTTTCAATGAACTTACCCTTTCGTTTACTGATTGGCGACATTCTTAATTACCCAGAAAGCTCCTTTGAAACCAAAATCCTGCATAACTTTTACATTTATTTCCGCCTCTTTTCGCGTTTTGAAATCCCCCACCCGTACCCGGTAAAACGGCGCCTCGAACTCAATATACACATTCATGTTTACTTTGGAAAGAGCTTCTTCCCGGCATTTGTCAGCCGATTTACGATCCTCGAATATACCTATCTGCACTCGATATTCAAAGCTATTTGTTGACAGCTCAGATCTGGGGTTAATAACCGGCGTTTTTTCCTCCGTTCGTGAAATCTCGGTGGTTTGTTTCCTGGTGTCCGCAGGGACGGGAACGACTGCATTATTGCCCTTGGCATCGACAGAACCTTTGGTTGCATCGGTACCCGCAGCTTTCCCGGCAAATTCGTCTCCATACTCAAACGGATCTATATCTTCCATGGTACTCTGACGGTTTGGGATGGCCACCCCGCTCATACCGCATCCGGTGTTCATCAGAAGTGCGCAGATTATGCAAACTCCTATAAAATTATACATTTTTTTCATTTATCAACCTGTTTTTTGTAATTTTTTAAATTTGCGGCAATATTTCCAATGGTAACTTTGCTCGTCATCTTGACAGGTATCTTGTTTTTGTCGTCTGTAAGCCAGACCAAAAGCCTTCCTTTCTGGCTGAAAATACCCTCGGATTTCAGCAAAGGCTCAACCAGAAAGCAGGTGAATGAACCGGCCTCAACCGTTACTTTCTCTTTTTTGTGAACCATAATCTGGAGGGGATAGACCTTTCCATCGGCTAATACTTCTAATGTCTCCTTTTTTCCCACCCTGAGATCGAAGGTACGGATATAATACAAGGAGCTCAAAATATCCTGCACATACAGAGGAATTTCCACAAACGCCCGCTTTTCTTTGGTGCTCACCGCCAGGAGACGATCCTGATAGAGATCGACCAGTTCATCGAAAGAATATCCCCCCTCCCGCAGGTGCTTCTCAAATCGCCGTGAAAAGATTCCCTGCATGTCAATGAATGAATCAACCCGATCTCTGACTTTATAAAAAGAAGATATGAATTTGTTTGACTCGGCAGTGGTACGGATATGGTAGCACAACCCTCCGTTAATAAATTCCGAACCTATGACCGACATAGTTGCAATCCCGGCGCTGTAAAAACCATAATCGATGGAAAACACCAGATTTTCCCCCACATCAAACGTTTCATTTTTTTCTTTTCGGGGAATGAATTTTCCGATTGTGTATTTTTTTGCGATATCGGGCGGGATTTCACGGGCTTTAAGTATCGATGAAGCAGAAACTAATGTATCTGACATCGCTTGAGAGGAGGGAGCGGCCGGCTGAGGAAGTGTTTGGGACGGGGCAATACCTTCCCGGGGAGGCGGCGACGGAACGACGGCAGGGAATGATGACGATATATTTTTATTGTTTGAGAAGTCAACTAAAAAAATTGCCAGAAATACCAAAACCGTGGTAGGAAAAAATTTATTCACGTATCTCTCCAACTGCCAAAAAAAACAGCATTCTTACCTGTATTATCTTCTCTGGCATAAAATAATACATTATTGATAAAAATGCTGCTTTTTTCTTTAATCTGAATTTACTTACATAATATCCCCATGTAAATCCCGTTGGTGAATGATTTACATACTTCAAACTTTCTCCTATGTCTAATGCTTCTCCTTCTGGATCGAAAATCTGATTGTAATCCCCTCTTGCATTTAACCCGTATTAACCCGGATTATTCATAAAATGTTTTTTCACATTTCATTAAAGGGATTGATCCCCTCTGCCTGTCGGCATCTCCCCTTGTTAAGGGGAGAATTCGCCACAAGCATTTTTTATCTTTCATTTTTTTTACCCCCTTCGATAAGGGGGTCGCCGCCAAGCGGCGGGGGGATCTTATCTTCAAGTTTGCGAATAATTCGGGTTAATTGGTAAAATCCGTATCTCATTTTTAAATCTCTCCTCTAATTATTTTTCTGTATAATACATTTATTTCTTCTATTTTTCTATCAGATTCATATTTATCAAAAATTGTAGCTTTGTATTTATTGAATGTCCATGTTCTATCCATGTAATACATTTTACTAGTTTCATCATAAATTATAAAATGTTCAATATCATTGTCATTTCTTTTATTGTATATTACTTTTACTAATTTCATAACTACCTCCACTCTAATTTTTCAAATAATCCTTCTTTGTTTTTTTTATAAATCGAACCAACTTTTTCAAAAAAATTTATGATATTTTTATCAGCGCATTTTTCACATAACGCCGCAAAATGACCAGAGTGTGTCAATCCGTTAATCATTATATTTTTTAATTCCTTTTTGCAGTATTCGCACTGCGTTGTGCCTTTCCATATATTATTCATTTTTTTTATCCCCAGTACGAACAATACACAAATGTTTCTAAAGTTCCATTTTCTCCGTCGTATATTCTTAAAGCATGCTCCGCCAAACACAATGCTGTTATTAATTCATTCGGTTCATTTGCCATATAAAGTCTAAATGCTTCTTTTAAAGCTTTTGCATGTTGTTTTTCATAATCTTCTTTTGCCGGTATTACATAAATTTCTCTTTCTATTTGATAAACTATTTTTGGTATCATATCATATACATTTATTAATCTTTCTTTGTCGTGTCCTCTTACATTCCATTTTCTTGGAATTAAATTATTTAAATAAAGAGAATGTAATATTTCGCTGTCTATTGCTATTTGTTCGTATTCTTCGGTTTCTAATAAATCTTCCAATATTTTCATCATATCGAATATAGTATTTGCCGGTGTTTTTAATATTATTTTAACGTATATTTTTTTATCATCAGCCGTTCTTATTTCAATCGAAGTCATTAATTTGTTTTTGTATTCTTCCAATTTGCCATTTTTTAAATGAAGCGGTAAAAATATTCCTAAATATTTTTTTTCGTTCTTTCTTTTTTTTTCATTCGATATATCTATTTTTATACATTCTTTTACAAAATCTTCATTGAATAACGATGTTTCTTTATCTGTGTCTTTGTTTTGATATTCCTGGGCAAAACATAACGAACCTATTTCTTTTTTTTTCTTTATCAAAAGTTCATATGTCCAATATTCCGGCCATAATTCTTTTTCATCTTTTATTGCTTCATATATGAATTGTTTGTATTGATCGTTATTCTTTAGTGTTGTGTGCAAATCAAGCGGATGCTTTTTTGTTCCTATTACTATCATTCTTCCTGTTTTTGGCCTCAATATTGGCGTCAATGTTTTTTTGAACCATGTTTCTGTTTTGTTCCTTTGTGTTTCGCTCGATACATTTTCATCGTTCAGCGGATCGTCTACTATTATCAAATCCGCCCTTCTGCCTATTATTTTTTTTCCTGTCCCCCCACATACTACTGTTGGTTCTTTTCCTCTTTCGCTTCTTAAAACTGTAATATCCTGAGCCCTCCATATCGACCCCCCTCCCGATTTTTCTTTCGGTTTGAATTCTCCAAAGTGTTCTATCAACAATGCGTTTCTTTCCAATTCATCTTTTATAGCTCTTAAAAATATCTCTGCTTGGTCTGCTATATCCGAGCAAATAATTATATTTATGTCCCTGTTCTTCATTATTTTCCACATAGGATATATTATGCTCAACCATGTCGATTTTGCATGCCCTCGCGGGGCCAAAATATCCAATCTATTATTTTCTGGTTCTTCTACTATTTTTATCAGTTCCTTATGAAATTCTCCTGTCTTTTCCGGTGTCAAATGCGGAAAATAATACTCTCCGAAAAATATACAATCTTTTTTTGCTTTTGCTATGTCTGCGTTCATTCCCATTTTTTTTTCCTCTTTTTTTTTCCCCGCCGAATTTATCTGACCAAAAGGAGGGATTTTTTTTATCAAATATTTCCGGCGGGTTTGTTTTTTTTACATTAGACCTTTTGCTTTGAGCTCACATTCGTTTATCAATCTGAACAACGTCGTCAATAACTTTTCATGCTCATCCAATATTGTGAGCATTTTCTTCAATCTTTCTCTTGTTTCTTCCATATCATCCATTTTTTTTTCCTCCTTTTTCTTTCTTTTTATTTCTTTATGTTCTGTTTTTTTTTATTTCTGTATGACTCTGTCTTCGTTTCCTCCTTTCTTTTTATTGTGTATTGCGTTCAAATTTTCGATGTGCTGTTTCTGCTGTTCGATCGCTTCTTCCTGCATCTTTATGAATTCTTTCAATTCTTTTATTTCTGCGCTCATCGTCTCTTCGGCTTTTGTGCTCATTACTTTTCTCCTTTTTTTATTTTTTCCATTCAAACCATTCTTTGACTCCGGTCCTTAAAAGTAATTCCCTATTGTATCTGTAGAAGCCGGATTTTATAAAATCTTCCGGTACTTCTTTCTGCTCGATTGTTTTGTATCCTGTTTTTTCTTTGAATATTTTTAATAATCTTTTATGTTCTTCCGTCGCCTCCTTTCCTAAGAAATATTTTATTTTTCTTTTCTTTATTTCTACTATGTTTATTTCGTTCATCACATGGTTTAAATTTTCATTTTCAAATATATCATAAATGTTATAATCATGAAGAATGTAATTAAACATACTCTGTGCATCAAGTAATGTAGTTTTAATGTAAGCCATATATATTTGGCCAATAAATTCATGTGTATCATGTAGATTCGTATCGCATGTTTCTTTTTCATTTTTGTTTTCTCGTTTTTTGTTGTTTTCGTTTAAATAACGCTCGAAATGGTCGCCGCCGAAAAGTGTCGCTTGATTGTACAGCCTAGGGTTTCTCTGGAAAAATTGGTCGTCAAATTTTGTGTCTATTATTTTTATGAACTCTTCCTTTTTTTTTCCTTTTCTCAACTGCATAAGTATAACTGCTATATCTTTTAAATTTTTTCCTGTCTTTTGGTTCAAATAATTCAATATCTCTTGCGCTGTCTCGAATTCTTTTTCTTTTGTATCTTTCTTTTCTTCTTCTATTTTTTTTTTCTTTCCTTCATTTTGTAGTATTTTTGTGATTTTATCAACAAATCCTTTTTTTCTTCTTATTTCCCAATTGTTTGCAAGTCTAATGAACTCAGGTATTTGTATCATTATATCTTCATTTATTATTCTGTAATCGATTCTCTCTTTTTCTTTGAAAAATTTGAGTAATTTCAACATTTTTTTGTTGCTTATCTTGATTTCTTCTTTCAAAATTTTCAGGTTGAATTTCAAATATCCGCTTTCGTCAATTTCGTTGAAATTTCTTCCGTATATCTCTTTCAATGATATGTAGAACCTGTATCCGGGCAGCGCCAGTTCTTTCTCCGCCTCCCTTATATCCTTGTCGTTTCTCCAATCTGTCAGATGCTTGAACCACTTCATATTTTTTCCTTTTTTTCTTCCATGTCAGTTGTTTTTTTTAAAGTAAAGGGTAGCCTTTTTTTAATTTTTTTTTAATTTTGCAGATGTTTGGCGTTTTCATTCCTGTTTCTTTTGCTATATCGCATAATCTTTTGTTCGATTTTATTAGATCAATCACTTCCTTATATTTTTTTTTATCATATTTCGCTAATTTCGATTTCCATCCGCATTTTATTGTTTTTATTATGCATATTGCATGTATTTTGTTTTGTTTTGATGTGCATATTTCTAAATTTTTTATTTCATTGTTTCTTTTATTTCCGTCTATATGATTTATTTCCATTCCTTCTGGTATTTTTCCATTGTAATATTGCCATATTAATCTGTGTACTGAGTATCTCATTATTTTTCCATTTATTGTTTTTGTTGATCTATTGTACATGCCTTTTGGTTCTATTTCTCTTATGCTTGTTTCTTCTCCCCACCTTCCATTCCTTCTTATTCTTGTCAATTCTCCTTTTTTGTTTATTTTATATATTCCTGTTATTATTTGATTTATCATTAAATCATATATATCTTGCCCTTCTAATTCTTTTAGGTGTTTCTTTATTATTTTATTCCTTTTTTTTGGGGTTAACATTATTTTCCCTTTATGAAAAAATAGCTAACGAATGTTTGTTTAATTTTCAAAAAAATATTACATGTTTTGTTTTGTATTTAATATAATAACGTTTGTTAGGTTTGTCAAGTGTTTTTTTCAATAATTTCTAAATATTT
>JAUYCD010000266.1 GCA_030692375.1 Candidatus Latescibacter sp.
ATAGAACCCGACTGGTACTGCTATTCAACCTCCGGCAAATCGATCACCTATACCATTCCCGATGAACCCTGGAACTATTTCGAAATCACCGGCGCCGCCTTCGGAACCGCCATGCGGGTTTTTCCGGACACCGAACGTCAAAGAACCCAGGAGGAAAAACTGCTTACCCGTCCCCGGGGACAGGAGCGCACCTTCCATTTCTTCGATAAGACTTACCTGGGCGGGAAAGTACGATACGACAACGAGGTACGGGAAACTCCCCTGGCCGAGTTCATGGTGTATAATGTAATCCCCGGCTTTGAGCCGGAAGGAACCGTGAAACTCTCCTATTCTCTCACCGGGCAGGCAGAACCGTCCTACTATCCCTGTCTTACAGAGCTGCGAAACTATATCGACAAGCGCTTCCTTCCCGATGAACGGCAGATCATGGTTGCGCTCCCTGATAATGCTCCCCGGCGGCCTGTAAAATCGACCGTGACCAATCCTCTTCCCCTCGTTCATGTTCTCATTCCTTCCGGATTCCGGGATGAGGGGCCCCGTACGAATGCAGGCGCGTATGCAGGTTATCATTTTGAGCTGGAAAATATGTACGATTGCCTGGACGGTATCGCCATTGACCTTCCTGCCTTGCAGGTGAAACCGACTCACGGTGGATATTTCCCCCTGAATATCCAGTTCAAGGACCCCGTCTGGCCGAACCGGAACATGATCGATTTTTCCTTCTCGGTGAAACCGGGAGAGGCGAAAACCATCTGGCTGGACACCCGCGACCGTCTTTTCCCCAAAGGCCGCTGCCTCTATCTCACCATCGCCGGGGCTGGCGCAGATTTCGGGCCTGCGGTCCTGGAAGGAACAAGGCTGCGTCTGGTACTAAAGAAGCGCCAGGATGCAGCGGCGGAGCAGGAAATCGACCGTTTCACCCAGGTGCGGGATAATTTCGCCGCAAACATGAGCGAAACCGGCCCGCAGCGGAAGAAGCTGGATCAGTTCGAACGTTTCAGCCGGGACATGAATGATCTGTTCCGTGTAAATCCGAATCACCTGCCCGGAAGGTACTACTGGAGCTCGTACAACGGCGAACAGGGGTGGCCCCGGTTCGAGCAGCCGAAAGCTCCGGCGGGAGTGCCACTCTGGGCGTTCCGCCAGACCGAGATACTCAAACAGTGGCGCTATTTCCTCAACTGGTGGATCGATAACCGTCAGATCGAGAACGGCGAGTTCGGGGGCGGCCTCTCCGATGACGGCGATTTTGCCAACTGCATTCCCGCGCTTTCCCTCATGGGGGTTGATACGGATAAATTCACCGATTCCATGCACCGTCTGATGGATGCCTACTACAACAACGGGATGTTCACCAACGGCCTCAATACCATTGTAACCGACGCCCTCCATGTCTCGGAGGAGGGGACGAATGTCCAGTCAGAGCTTATGCTCCTCGAGTACGGCGACCCAAAAATAGTCGAGCGCATGATGGAAACCTCGGCCCGCTACCCGGATATCGCCAAGGTCAACCAGGCCGGGCACCGCCATTTCCCCGCGCGGTTCTATTCCTCGACCTTCCAGGCGACTGAGAATCCCTGGTGCTGGTCATCCCCGTATTCATACACAGTTCTCCATCCGGGCATGACCCTGGTGGAATTCAACGGGAATCCGGCCACGAAAAAGCTGATTCAGGAGGTTACCGACGGCTATCTGTCCCATGCGAAAAAAGACGGCGGACGGATGACCATCCCTCAGGAAATCAATTTCATCACCGACGAGGGAAGATTATTCTCCCCCGGCGCTGTCGGGGAGCTTTTCCAGGTGCTCTATCACTGGACCGGGGATGCAAAGTATCTCGAGCCTCAGGGCGGTCCAGGCGGCCGGAGAGTTCGCAGCACGGTGGACAGGCGCAGTCTCGAGGACTCCTACGCCGGCGCCATTCAATACAATGCCCAGCGCATGTACATGGCCACCGAAGGTTTCCCCTGGGATGACGGCCCCTATCTAACATACGGGAGCATTGTCCAGAACCGTCTCGGCGGGGCGCCGATCAATCGCGGAAACCAGTTCCCTCACCATTCGGTAAGCTGGAAGTTTGAAAAACCGGAAGGGGCGGAAAATGCGGCGATTCTCGTTCCCGAGCCTTCGCAGACTTCCCTGAAAATCATCGTGTTCAATATTTCGAACGACCCTGTCAATGCCTCCATGACCGGCTGGGATGTCGCGCCGGGAACCTGGGAGGTCACCGAAGGCGTCGACACTAACAGCGATGATGTCCCGGATGCCCAGATTGTCGCGCGCACGGTGAAATTCGAGCGGACGGAGGGGCTCTCGCTGACCTTTCCGCCCAGGAGAACATTCGTCGTGCAGATGGAGCTGAAGGAGAAGGGTACTCCCTACTGGGATCGGCCCGATCTCGGCATCGGGAAGGACAATGTGCACATCAGCGGCAACAAACTGACTGTCACCGTGCACAGCCTCGGTTCAGTTGATGCGCCTGCCAGCATAGCGGCTCTGGTCGATCCGTCCGGCGTTCAGATTTTGAAAGCTGCGGTTCCGGCGCTCAAAGCGCCGCTCGACCTGAAACCGAAGAAGAGCGAGGCGGTCTTTACCATTGCCAAAGGCATGCAGGTGAAAGGCTGCCGGGTTATTATCGATCCGGATGGAAAACTGAACGAGATCACCAAAGGCAACAATTCGGTGACTCTTCCGTAGCGCTACGAGCAAACTGTACGTTATTGCTTGACATTCCGGTCAAATTATGTCATCTTAAAGGTAAGGCTTTACACGTAATTTCGGCAAATACCTAAGGTCGTGCTAGATGGGGAGATAGCGGTGCCCTGTAACCCGCAAACCGCTACAGCGGGGTTGAATTCCCGAACGAGGCCTTAGATTCTCCTTAGTTGAACTTCAGGACAGGATGTTGAAAGCCAGGACCCGCGCAACGGAACGTTTCTGGACCCCGTCAGGATCGGAAGATAGCAGCGGCAGGAAATAGTCGCCGTGTGCCGCGGGGCATCTTGGCTGGAGTTCTGTCCTCCAGGGATCTTCGGGGAGTCGGGTCAAGAACGGGTGCACGGCCTGTATTTTTTGAGAATATGAAAGTGATCGAGGCGGCGTAATGATAGATGAAAAAACTTTGCATGAAGTCGTAGAACGCATTGTCGCGGCGGCGAAACCCAGCCGCGTGATACTGTTCGGCTCTTACGGGCGCGGTGACGCCGACCAAGATTCCGACATGGATATTATGGTTATCGAACGTCGCGTGGATAACCGGGGCGAGGAAATGATCCGCCTGCAAGAAGTGGCCGGTAACGTTGGCGTTGGGGTGGATGTACTGGTATATTCGGAAGTAGAGGTGGAGAAGCGTCGAGACTGGTGTACAAGCCCTGTTTATTGGGCGTTACGGGAAGGGAGGACGCTTTATGCCACCCCATAAACCCCAGCAAGCCACAGCTGAGGCGCGGTCTCTCTTGCGCACCGCCGAGCGGGATTTGAAAACCGTTGAAGTATTGTTACAACACCCTGACGCACCGATTTCCAGTATTTGCTTCCATGCTCAGCAATATCTTGAAAAAGTAATTAAGGCTGTGTTGGTCTCGAATGCCGTAATCTTCCGTCGCACACATAATTTGGAAAAGTTGGCAGATTTGCTCGCACAAAAAGACATCGAGCCGCCGCTTCACAAAGACCTATTGAAGAGACTGAACCCGTTTGCAGTTACTACCCGTTATGAAGATATAGAGATCGCACTGATTGACATCCAAACCGTAGCAGAAATGATTGAGAAAACCCGCGAGTGGATTATAGAGCAACTCTATGAGTAGCACGACGATTGACCGCCCTATAATAAACTCACCCTATGAAGAGCCGGAGCCTAGTGCTTCATGGATCCTGAGGATGATGGGTCAAGAACGGGTGCACGTCCTGATAAATAGGAACCTATATATTAATTGTTTTTTGTTTTTTTAAAATACCGTTTTTTAGCGGGTTCACCAACAGATAGAGAAAAATGTCCTATATCGTCACTGCAAGAAAATGGCGGCCGCAGTTTTTCCGCGAAGTTGTTTCCCAGAAACATGTTACCGAAACGTTGCAAAACGCTATAAAGAGCGGCAATATCGGTCATGCATATCTTTTCAGCGGCCCCAGGGGGGTGGGAAAAACGACCGTGGCGCGCATTTTCGCCAAAGCCCTCAACTGTGAAAAAGGACTGGCGGAAGAGCCCTGCAACGAATGTCCCACCTGCCTGAGCATCCAGTCCGGCGCTTCAATGGATATACTGGAAATGGACGGCGCATCCAATAATTCGGTGGATGACGCCCGCGAATTGATTTCCAATGTGAGTTACCACAGCCTAAGCCGTTACAAGATGTACATCATAGATGAAGTGCATATGCTCTCTAAAGAAGCGTTCAATGCTCTTCTGAAAACTCTCGAAGAACCACCTCCCGGTGTAATGTTCGTGTTTGCCACCACCGAGCCGCAAAAGATTCCGGCGACCATTCTGTCGCGGTGCCAGAGGTTTGATTTCCGCCGTCTCTCGGTTCAGGAGATTGCCGGAAAGCTGAAAAAAATTGCCGAAACGGACAGCATCACCGCAGATGAATCCGCCCTTATGCTGATTGCCCGCCGGGCTTCCGGCGCCATGCGCGACGGTGAAAGCATACTGGAACAGCTCAAGGCTTCCCGCGGAGCAAGCATCTCTGTGGCTGATGTGAACGAGATTCTCGGGCTGGCCGACCATGAGGTGTTCTTCGGCATGATCGACCGGTGCCATGAGCGGGATACCCGGGGCGTCCTCGAACTGTTTACCGTATACCATGAACAGGGCGGAGATTTGAAAGAATTTGTCGAAGGACTGCTTGGTCACCTGCGCGATCTCCTTTATGCCAAATTCAAGGGTGGAATAGACCAGATTCCCCTTTCCGATGATATGAAAGGGCGCATCCGGACCCAGTCCGGCTGGTTCGAGCAGGGCGATATAATCCGCATGATTACCATGGTGACCGATGTTGAATCTTCCCTGGGCTATGCAGCGGTCATGCCGGTGCTTCGCATCGAAGTAGCCCTTGCGCGGATGGCTGTGATGGAAACCACAGTGGAGCTTAAACGCCTGTTCGAGCTGCTCGGGGGCGAATCCGCTCTTACGGGAGCGCCGATTCCTCTCCCGCAGCCCGGCGATACTTCCGGAACATCAGCAAGAGCGATTGTTGCTTCCGGCAGTGCTCAAGAGGCCGCGGAAAAGAAGGCAGATGCCGATTTATTCGAGAAATCGGAGGAAAAGCCCGACTTTCCGAAAATAGCCCCGGATATCGACTCCATATCCTCCTCATGGAAATACATTACCGACCGGGTCAGCATCCAGAAACCGGCTATCGGGCCTGTGCTCGCTTTAGGTGTACCTGAGAGTTTTGAAAAAGGGAAACTTGCTGTACGGTTCAATGCCGGTCAGGAATTCCAGATGAAAACCTGTGCGGAATACTCCGCCGATATCGAAGAGATAATAGGCACGATTCTGGGGATGAAAGTTGCTGTGCATGTTTTCGTCCGCCGATCAGGTGCGGCGAAAAAAAAGAATAATGAAATCGACGATCTGATTTCGCGGGAACCGATTATCGGGGACATTCTCGAACGATTCGAAGGGGAAATCAGTGATTCATGGAGGGAATAAATGGGTAAAGGCTTCGGAGATATGGTCAAGCAGGCACAGAAGCTTCAGAAGCAGATGCTTGAGCTGCAGGAAGAATTGAGCAAAAAAACGGTGGAAGGTTCCGCCGGCGGGGGAATGGTCAAGGTGATCGCCAACGGCCGTCAGGAAATTGTCTCGATAAAGATCGATCCCGAAGTGGTCGATCCCCAGGACATCGAGCTTCTTGAAGACCTTATCGTTGCGGCCATCGCCAACGCCCGTGAGAATGCACAGGTAATGATGGAAGCCGAGATGGGGAAAATCATGCCCGGAGGCATCGGGGGCCTGGGAATTCCCGGATTGGGATAAATGGATCCTGAAACGAGTTCAGGATGACACGTGACATGCCGAACTTGTTGCCACTTCGCGGGAACGATGAAACCGTTTCGGCATCTATTACAAATAGAGGATGACGTCATGCCGAACTTGTTTCGGCATCTACTCCAAATTTATGATTTTTTGAGGTATTTCCCTCATGCAGGAAAAAGGGGTATTCGATACACTGGTGGATAAGCTGGCCGAACTGCCGGGCATCGGGAAAAAAACTGCGCAGAGGCTGGCGTTCCATATCATGAAAATGGACCGCGAGTCGGCGCTGCGGCTGGCACGAGCGGTGGAAGATGTAAAGAACAAGGTCACTTACTGCTCGATCTGTTTCAACCTGACCGAGATTGATCCCTGCGCCATCTGTACCGATCCGAAACGTGACCGGTCGGTCATCTGCGTGGTGGAAAATCCTTCGGATGTGAATGCCCTGGAGAAAGCGGGTATTTTCCGAGGAGTATACCACGTGCTCGGTGGGGCGCTTTCACCCCTGGATAATATCGGTCCGGACGATATACGAATCCGTGAACTGGCGGACAGGCTCGACGAAACGGTGACCGAGGTCATCATGGCGACCAATCCGACAGTGGAAGGAGAAGCGACAGCCGCCTTTATTGCAGGTCATCTTGCGAAATCAGGAGTGCGGGTCTCACGGATCGCACGGGGACTGCCGGTCGGCGGAGACCTGGAGCTGGCTGACAAGGTAACTCTGGCCCGCTCTCTGGAGGGACGGCTGGAGATTAAATAGAAACCTTCCGCTTATGTCATCTGGTAAGTATTTTTGAAAATATTGCGCTGTAATCACACTTTTAGATCCTGAAACGGTTTTATCGTTCCCGCGAAGCGGCAACGAGTTCAGGATGACACGTGTCATGCCGAACTTGTTTCGGCATCTATTCAGAATTATGCGTTACGGAAATGGGTCACTAAAAAATATAACGGATTGAGTTATTATGAGAAATGAAATACTGACTCTGGCCAATATGCTGACCACATTGCGTATAGCGCTTGTGCCTCTTTATCTCTGGCTTTTCTCCCACCGTACCTGGGATATGGCGATCCTGGCGCTCTTTGTGTTTATCATAGCGGCGATAACCGATCTCTACGACGGCCGTCTGGCGCGAAGCCGCAAGGAAGTCACGCGGTTCGGAAAGTTCATGGACCCTCTGGCCGACAAGTTTCTCGTGATTGGGGCGCTTGCCCAGTTCGCGTTCATGGAGCTGGTGAATTTCTGGCTGGTGGGAGTTATTGTGGTCCGTGATGTCTGGGTGACTGTAATGCGTATTATTGCCATCAAAGAAGGTAAAGAGCTGAAAACTTCCGAGAATGCCAAGCTGAAAACCACCATCCAACTGACCGTCATCATCACCATCATCGTATTGAGCGGGGCGCGGATAGTAATCCGGCATTTCGGATACACGGGACCGCTGACTGATTTCAATGCCTATAAGATTTTGTTTAACATTCTTCTTTCTGTAGCCGTTATATTCACACTTTATTCGTGGTTCAGATACTTGTTTCGTGGTCATCCGGTAAAAACATAGCAAAGGGGAAGCATTTGTTTTCTGAACGTTGCTTTTAAACCATGAAAATAGTCAAAAAATCGGTTACCGCGAAAGAAGCAACGGCCGGAGACGGGTTTACCGGTTTCCTTGCCCGGGGGATAGCGAGCGGTCTTTATGTAGGCTATCTTCCGGCGGCGCAGGGAACTGCCGGATCCCTCTGGGGGCCGGCGCTGTGCCTGCTTCTTCCGAAAAACTGCTTTCCCGCGCTATGGTTCACCCTGCCGCCTCTTTTTCTTGTCGGGGTCTGGTCGGCGGGACGGGCGGAAAAGTACTGGGGACATGATCCGGGCCGGGTGGTTATTGATGAAGTTGTCGGCATGATGGCGGCTCTGGCCTGGGCGCCGATTAATTTGTATACTGTTGGGGCGGGTTTTTTCCTGTTCAGGGTTTTCGATATCCTGAAACCTCCGCCGGTCCGGTGGTCTGAAAGATTGCCGGGAGGATGGGGAGTGATGGCGGATGATCTGATTGCCGGAGTGTATGCGAATATTCTGGTTCGATTATTTATATATTTTTTCCCGGGGATTCTGTGACGCCGGACATTGAGATACTGATTGTTGGAAACGAGATTCTTTCCGGACGAACGATCGATAAAAACTCGATCTATCTGGTGAACAGCCTGGCCGGGAAAGGATTTCCGGTCCGATTCATCAGTGTGGCCGGGGATGTGATGAATGACCTCGTCGCGGCGCTGCACGTTGCGCACGGACGGGCAGATGTTGTACTGGTGACCGGCGGTCTGGGGCCGACTTCCGATGATATCACTGTTGAGGCGGCTGCCGGGGCATTCGGGAGAAAACTGGTATTCGATGAAGGCGTCTTTAGAGATATCGAGGAATTATTCCGGCGCCGAAGACGGTTTATGAGCGATTCGAACCGTAAACAGGCATATATCCCGGAAGGAGCGGCCCCTATCCGTAACCCGGTGGGCACCGCTCCGGGAATCCGCCTGGAATCGGGGGGAAAGCTGGTCTATCTCATGCCGGGGGTGCCGTCGGAGATGCGGACAATGTTCGAAACCGCGATTCTGCCGGAAATAACCGCCTCCTTTGAATCGGCTTACATCGAAACCGCCATTGTGCAGGTAACAGGCATCAGCGAGTCGGAGCTTTTCGACAAAGTAAAGCACCTGCCCGGCGCAAAGGATTACCTGGCTTTTTACCCCGGCCCGGAGGGAATAACGGTCAGCATTCGCACTCCCGTCGGCGCTCCGCTCGGCGCTCTCGCTCTTCAGGCCGGAATTACGGAGATTCTCGGGGATGTAGTATTTTCGACAGCCGGCGAGCTTCTCGAACAGGTGGTGGGGAAGCTGCTTGTCGAAAGAAAGCTGACCCTGGGAATCGCCGAATCCTGCACCGGAGGGCTGATCGCCCATAGAATCACCAATATTCCCGGGTCTTCGGACTATTTTCTCTGCGGTGTGGTTACCTATTCAAACGAATCGAAACAGGGAGTTTTGGGAATTAATGAACACCTTATTCGCTCCTATGGCGCAGTCTCGGCGGAAACGGCGGGAGCGATGGCGGAAGGAATCCGGAGAATGAGTGGCGCCGATATCGGTATCTCAACCACCGGGATAGCCGGTCCGGGCGGCGGAAGCATGGAAAAACCTGTCGGGTTGATGTTCGCCGGATATTCCACAGCCCGTGGAACGGAGACACAGAAGCTGCAGTTTGTCGAGGATAGGGTCATTAACAAGAGCAGGATGTCGCAGGCTGTTCTGGACATCCTCAGGTTACATGTAAAAAGAGATTATTGAATTATGAGGACATTCATAGCGGTAGAAATACCGAAAGAAATTCGGCAGGCAGTCGGAGAGTATATCAATTCAATTAAAGATTGCATGAAGGACGTCAAATGGGTAGAGCCGCAAAATCTCCATTTCACCATTAAATTTCTCGGGGAATTGAAGAATTCCGATATCAGGAATATCAAAGAATGTGTGGAAAATGTGGCAAACGAATTCAGCCCGTTCGCCCTGGGGCTTTCAGATACCGGATTCTTCCCCTCCGAATATAAGCCGAAAGTGGTCTGGATCGGCGTCGACAGCGGAAAGGATACCCTGCTCGACCTTTACCAGGACATGGAACGTTGTTTCGAACAGTACGGCTTTGACCGTGAGGCCAAAACTTTCTCGCCCCACCTGACCATCGGGCGGGTGAAAAAATTTATGAAGGTGACAGTACCGGACAACCTGCCTGATTTTGAATCGGTCATGTTCACTGTGTCCCGCCTGGCGGTAATGAAAAGTACTCTTACTCCGGAAGGGCCGATCTATGAAAAAATATCTGAATCGGAGTTTAAGAATAGTCAGGCGATTTAAAAGATGATCTGGCAAAAAGGAAATATTACCTCCCTACTCAGCTTTATAAACCTCACCCCCTATCCCCCTCTCCTAGTCAGGAGAGGGGGTAACTCACGGCGAGCCAGGTCTTTACCCTCTTCTGACTAGGAGAGGGTGGCCAAAGGCCGGGTGAGGTTTCGAAAGAAATGAAAACTTTGTAACAATTTTTTACCGGATTATCATACCTTAAGCAGTATGTGAAGAAACCTTTTGAAAATTCAGTTTATCAAAATTCCTGAAAACCGTTCGGGAGTTCTTCAGTATAGAATGAAAGGAGACCATCATGCCTAAAACGGATGGTGAGGTCAACAACAAAACAAAATCGCTCGAATTGGCCATCGGTCAGATCGAGAAACAGTTCGGGCGCGGCTCGATCATGAAACTGGGCGATGATTCGATGAAAGTTGAAGCCGAGATCATTCCCACCGGCTCGATCGCGTTGGATTACGCTCTGGGGATTGGCGGAGTGCCGCGCGGAAGGGTCATCGAGCTCTTCGGGCCGGAATCCTCCGGCAAGACCACCCTGGCTCTCAGTGTCGTTGCCCAGGCGCACAAAAACGGTGGGTATGCGGCATACATCGATGCCGAACATGCCCTCGATGCCGGGTATGCCCGGACTATGGGAGTGGATGTTGACAATCTGCTCATCAGCCAGCCCGACTGCGGCGAGGATGCCCTGGAAATAGCCGATACTTTGATAAGGTCCGGCGCGATAGATGTCATCGTGATCGATTCGGTGGCCGCTCTGGTTCCACGGGCTGAGTTGGAAGGAGACATGGGAGATACACATATGGGACTCCAGGCTCGCCTCATGAGCCAGGCGCTCCGGAAACTCACTGGCCATATCGCCAGATCACGTACCTGTGTGATTTTCATCAACCAGATTCGCCACAAGATAGGGATCATGTTCGGCAACCCAGAAACCACTTCCGGGGGGAATGCTCTTAAGTTTTATTCTTCCATGCGGCTGGAAATCCGTCGTGTGGCGACTCTCAAGGACCGCGAGGAAGTCACCGGCATGCGCGCCAAGGTGAAAGTAGTGAAAAACAAGCTGGCCGCCCCGTTCAAATCCGCAGAATTCGATATCATGTTCGATGGCTCCGGTATCAGCGCCGAAGGCGACGCCATTGACCTTGGTTCTGACCTGGGAATTATTGAAAAATCCGGAACCTGGTTCTCCTATGAGGGAAACCGCCTCGGCCAGGGAAGAGAGAACGCCCGGGTTTTTCTGCGTGAACACCCCGATATCCGTGAACGGATAATCGCCCGGATCAGGGAGAAGCTCGAAGTGCCGCTGCGGGTCAAGGTTGAACCGGTCGAAGAATAACACTGAAACCCCCTGCCCTGAAAGATGGGAGCCGATGCATGACTTCAAATGAGATTCGGGAGCGTTTTCTCAGCTTTTTTGAACGAAAAGGACATACCAGAGTATCCAGCTCGCCGGTCATTCCCTGGGGCGACCCGACTCTCATGTTTACCAATGCCGGGATGAACCAGTTCAAGGATGTATTCCTCGGCCGTGAAAAACGTGATTACGTCCGCGCCGCCACCTGCCAGCGCTGCATACGTGCCGGCGGCAAGCATAACGACCTGGACGAGGTTGGCAGAACAACCCGTCACGGCACATTTCTCGAAATGCTGGGGAATTTTTCCTTCGGGGATTATTTCAAGGAAGGGGCCCTCGGATTCGCCTGGGAATTCATGACCGGGGAGATGAAGCTCGATCCCGATGATCTGTATGTCAGTATCTATTCCACCGATGACGAGGCATATGCCATCTGGCACAAAACCATCGGTGTTCCGGACAAGCGAATTCTCCGGTTCGGGAATATCGAGAAGGGGGACGAAGAGAATTTCTGGAGCATGGGGCCGACCGGTCCCTGCGGTCCCTGTTCCGAGATTTACATAGACAGGGGCAGTCAGTACGGCCCCGACGATCCCTATGAATCGCTGGCGATCAACGCTCCGCGTTTTCTCGAGCTCTGGAACCTGGTATTCATGCAGCACAACCGGGACGAAACCGGGGAGATGAATCCGCTCCCCAAGCCTTCCATAGATACCGGTCTCGGGTTGGAGCGCATGGCCATGATCAAGCAGAAGCGGGAGAATATATTCGAAACCGACATACTCGGCAGGCTGGTGAACCGGGTGGAGGAATTCACCGGAAAGACGTACGATGAGAAAACCGGCATGCCTTTCCGGGTCGCCGCCGACCATGTTCGCACGCTTACTTTCGCCATAGCCGACGGCGCCTTGCCTTCCAACGAGGGGAGAGGCTATGTTCTCCGGCGTATATTACGGAGGGGGTCGCGTTATCTGCGGGAGCTTGGCGTCCATGAGCCGCTTCTTTACCGGCTGGTGAGCGATGTGGTGGATCAGATGAGCGGCGCTTACCCGGAAATCAGCGACCATGCAGAATACATTTCCCTGGTTATAAAAGGCGAGGAGGAACGTTTCCTCAAAACCCTCGATCAGGGAATCGATCTCTTTGACCGTCTGGTGAAAGAGGTCGCTGCCAACGGCGAACTGGTCATCGGCGGCGATGACGCATTCCGGCTCTATGATACCTATGGATTCCCGGTGGATCTTACCCGTATCATGGCCGAAGAAAAGAACATGACAGTGGATATGACGGGTTTTGAAAAAGCCATGGAAGCTCAGCGAATCCGCGCCCGCGAGGCGTCATCGTTTGCCGCTGTCCGCGAGGAAGGCGGCCCCTGGACGGAAACCGGAAATCTTGATACGGATAGCAGTCTGTTTGTCGGATACGAGTTGGATGCCGCTCTGGCAGTTCTCGTCCGTTACCGTGAGGAGGAAGGCCGGTTCGAGCTGGTTTTCGACCGCACCCCGTTCTATGCCCTGTCAGGCGGCCAGGCGAGCGATACCGGTGCGATCACTCCCTATGATGATTCGTTCACGCTTGTGGTGAAGGATGTCCGTGATTATTCGGGAGTCGGGCGGGTTCATCTATGTGAGACCGGAAGGGGGGCTGTTTCCCTGGAAAAACTTGCCGCCCATCCCGCCAGGCTGGCAATCGACGCCGACAAACGCCGCAGCACCGAGCGCAACCATTCGGCAACCCACCTTCTTCAGTCCGGGCTGCGACGGGTGCTCGGTTCTCATGTCCGACAGTCCGGTTCGGCGGTGGATTCCGAGAGGCTGCGTTTCGATTTCAATCACTTCTCCGCGGTGTCACCCGAAGAGATCGAGGCGGTGGAGGAGTTTGTGAACCGTTCGATTATGGAGGATTACCCGGTCGCCGTGATTCAGACCACACTGGATGAGGCCCGCTCCTTCGGCGCCATGAGCCTCTTCGAGGAGAAGTACGGCGATGTGGTGCGTCTCCTCAAAATGGATGAAATATCCCTTGAGCTGTGCGGGGGAACCCATGTGACCAGAACCGGCCGTATCGGTCCCTTCCGCATCGTTTCCGAATCATCGGTTGCGGCTGGAATACGGCGCATAGAAGCCGTCACCGGCACGCGGACCTGGCAGCTCATTCACAGGGAACATGTCCTTGCCCGCGATCTCTCAAGGATGCTCAATGCTTCGCCAGATGAAGTCGGCGAAAGGGTGGAGGCTCTATCTATCAAAGTCCGGGAATTGGAAAAACAGGTGAAACGAATTAAATCCGGCGGCGGTTTCGGCGGCGGCCCCGATATTCTTTCCGGCGCGGTCGAGGTCAAAGGGATAAAAGTAGCCGCGGGCAAAGTGGAAGCGGATGATGTGGAAGAGCTCAAAACCATGGCCGACACGGTTCGGGAAAAAATCGGCAGCGGAGTGGGAATCCTCGGAGCGGAAATCGGCGGGAAAGTCTCAGTTGTGGTTGTGGTTACCGATGATATCATCAGGAGCCGAGGACTGAAAGCCGGCGACATCGTCCGCAGGGTGGCAGAAAAGGTGGGAGGGTCCGGCGGCGGCAGACCGCATATGGCCATGGCCGGCGTGAAAGACCCGGAAAAGCTCGCCGAGGCGCTTGCCTCCGCCCCTTCAATAGTTGGTGAACTGGCAAAGGAATGAGTCATGCCGTTCGATAAGACCCTGTCGGTCTACCAGTACCTGATGGACATCAGAAAAAAACACGGCGCCGGTTTTCTGGTATTGATCGATCCGGACCGCTCTGCTCCCCTTGTGGTGACCGAACAGGCAAAACAGTGCCGCGACGCCGGTGTGGATGCTATTCTCATCGGGGCCAGCATCATGATGGACGGGGGATTCGAGGAAGCGGTCGAATCGGTGAAATCGGCTGTCGATATACCGGTTATTATTTTCCCCGGCGAGAAATCTCAGGTTACTTCCAAGGCAGACGCCATTCTCTTTCTCTCTCTCCTTTCCGGCCGCAACCCGGAATTCATCATCGGCGAGCAGGTGCGCAGCGCGCCTCTCATCAAAAGCTTCCGCCTCGAAGCCATATCTACCGCCTATCTCCTCGTAGAGTCGGGAAAAACCACCTCGGTTGAGTTCATGTCCAATACCAAGCCGCTTCCTCCCGATAAACCGGAGATTGCACTCGCCCACGCCATGGCTGCTGAAATCTTCGGCATGAAACTCATCTATCTTGAAGCGGGAAGCGGCGCCGTTCGTCCGGTTCCCGACGAGATGATCAGGGTCGTTTCATCAGGGGTCAATATTCCGGTGATGGTGGGAGGCGGAATCAGAACCCCGGAGACAGTGGCGGCCAAAGTGGCTTCCGGGGCTTCGTTCGTGGTGATCGGCAACCATCTTGAACACAGCATGGAAATGGGAAGCCTTAAAGCTCTGGTGAATGCGGCTCACAGGAAATAGATGCCGAAACGGTTGCTAAATGATGCGCTGCGCTTGCATCGTTCCCGCGAAGCGGCAACAAGTTCGGCATGACACGTGTCATCCTGAACTCGTTTCAGGATCTAATTGCGCAACAACATCATTGTATACGGTTATGTCGTTAAGTAAGCTAAGGTGATCATCCGAAAGGTTAATCCCCCCTACCCCCCTTGTTAATCTCTTATGAGTTAAATTCTGTGTTTGAAGCACAGAATTTGGAGATTTAAGAAGGCAATAGATTGAACGACAACATATTATGTTGTATCATAAATATCACCAAATATTTTGGTTCTGGCTCCGCCAGGTTGGGGGGGACATATTTGCAGGGGCATATTTAATCCCCTTTATCTGAAAATAAAACAGTAAAAAAGCACAAAAGTATACAATGCCAGTTATTCACAAGAAGATGAATTGGCCAATAACAAACAAATAATGATTGATTTACTTCATGAATAATCCTTTGGATAAGAGGTGGAAGCTATTTTTTGATGTATGACATAGTATGTGTCAGCAAGGGTAAGAAGTTTTATCTCCGTGGTCACCAGAAGGCGCCGACAATTTGTTGTGCCAAGCTGACGGGTCATGTTAATAAACGCGCTCAAGGCTTCAGTTGGGGAACGACCTTTTTTTCTATGTCACACTTCAAATTGAGTAAATCACAATGGTCATTATACGGTAATAGGAACCAAATTGAATCCGAGAGATTCGGCTTGTTTTTGTAATCGATGAAGTTTTGATATTTTTGTTTTTTTATCCAAGTAGTCCATTCCCAATTCTTTGTAGCGGACGCCATCTTTAATAATATGAAAGATAGCGTTCATAATTCGGTGAGCTATTGCGACAATCGCTTTTTTATATCCTCGTCTTGCATTGAGACGGTGGAATTTCTCTTTATAATACGTGTTTTTTGTTCGAGAGGCGGACTGTGCAACTTCCGTCATGATTGGTTTCAAATGATTTTTCCAGGTGTGATTTTTGCTACTTTTCCGTTTATTGGCGCTTTCATTGTTGCCGGGACAGAGACCACACCATGAAGCAAGCGCCGCTTCGCTTGGAAATGCATCAAGGGTAGTTCCTATTTCGGCGATGATGTCTCGAGCGGATATGTCTGCGATTCCCGGTACTTCTTTTAAACGTTCAAGAAGTTCTTTATGTTTGGCCATAAGACTGTCGATTCGTTGATCGAGTGATGCAATCGTGTCTTCAAGTGATGAAATAGTGGATAAGAGCATCTGCAACATGAAACGGTGATCCTCAGTAAAAAAGCCCTTGATCGATCGATACAATTCATACAGAGTCTAGTTTGATGTTTGCAGATTCAAACAGCTTTTGCACACGCTTTTTGTAACTAGCCCTACAACGACATTTATAGATATTCATTGATTTTTTTCTTTCTATGAGATAAATATGCGCGATGATTTTTTATTTGCACCCAACGTACTAACTCAATTACTTCCTCAGTTTTGAATACTTTCAATGGTAATACAACTTTAAGCAACATCCTAAGCTGCAATAAAGTAATAGATGGTGCTTTTTTCCCCAAGTCTGATCTTAAGATGCCAGAGGAAGAAGTGTGCCAACCTACAATTTATCATGTGATGTTTCCAACCTGGCAACTTTCTTTCCTCATA
>JAUYCD010000267.1 GCA_030692375.1 Candidatus Latescibacter sp.
ACAGCGGACTCTGAGCCTGTCGAAGAGTCCGCTGCATCCGAACTTGTTTCGGCATCTATTTGCAAAATAAGTTCGTGTATTTAATTACCTTAACAATAGTATACATGTATGCAATTAGGGAGGTTCAAGCGTGGCAGTTCGATTGAGAATGCGGAGAATGGGATCGCACAAACGCCCGTTTTACAGGCTTGTTGCGGCAGATACACGGTATCAGCGGGATGGAAGGTTCCTGGAAATCCTTGGATATTACGATCCTAAACCTGCGCCGTACACATTCCAGGTTGACAGTGAAAAGGTGATGGCGTGGCTTCAAAAAGGCGCACTCATGTCCCCGACTGTGGAAAGCCTCTTACGGAAAGAGGGGATTGTGCAGGCCTATCATCTGGAAAAGGCAGGTGCAGGAAAATCCCGGGAGAATGCGCCTGTGGCAGGTGAAAGTGTCGAGAACGCTCAGTAACTTCGTGGGCGGGAACGGAGAAAAATCCGTTTCCATCGGCCGTGCGATAAAATCCCGCGGCCTGGGGGGCGAACTGTGGATAGAGCCGCTCACTGATGTTCCTGCTCGTTTCGAAAAACTCGAATCGGTGATCATGGAGAAACCCGACGGCGCATTGCTTTTGTTCGAGGTGGAAGAGGCGAGAATCCAGGGTAACGGGGTAATCCTGAAACTCAGGGGAGTTGATGACCGGACGAGTGCTGACAGTCTCCGCGGCGCCTATGTAACAGTCGGAATGGAAAATATTCGAAATCCCGACGAAGACAGCTACTACATATTTGAACTTGAAGGCATGGAGGTCTATGATTCTCAGAATATCCGCATCGGAACAGTCTCCCGTGTGGATAAATATCCGGCGAACGCCGTTCTGGTGATCGCCTCGGATTCAGAGGAGATACTCCTTCCGGCTGTAAAAGAATTTATTGTGTCTGTCGATACTGTGAATCGGCGTCTCACCGTACAATTACCGGAAGGATTACCCACCTATCCGGTTAAGGGTAAGAGCTGAAATGAACAGCCTTACTATTCATGTTTTGACCATTTTCCCTGGAATGTTCGAAAGCTTTCTCCGGTTCGGGATACTGAAAAGAGCCATTGACAAAGGACTGGTGAATGTCAGTCTGAAAAATATCCGGGATTCTGCTTTTGACCGTCATGGTACGGTGGACGACACCCCTTATGGCGGCGGCGCCGGTATGGTCATGAAAGCGGATGTGCTGGCGGCGAGTTTGAAGACCATCGAATCCTTTCGGCTGGGGAAACGGGAGAATGCTCCTCTGGTTCCGGTGATTTATTTGACTCCCCAGGGGAAACATTTTGACCAGCAGGCAGCCAATCGGTTGAGCATGGCAGGCGAATTCATCCTGGTCTGCGGCAGATACCGGGCGATAGATGAACGCTTTGTGGAGCTGTATGTTACAGAGGAATTAAGTCTCGGAGATTTTGTTCTCTCCGGCGGTGAAGGGGCGGCGATGGCGGTGATTGATGCAGTCGCCCGGTTGATTCCCGGAGTGATGCAGGATTTTGAGAGCGGGATGGAAGATTCTTTTCAGGATGGACTGTTGGATTGCCCCTGGTACACGAGGCCGGAGATTTTTGAAAATCTGAAAGTACCTGATGTACTCCTCAGCGGGAACCATGCCGCAATAAAAAAATGGCGTCGGGAAGAATCGATGAAACGCACCGGGCTTAGACGGCCAGATCTATATGAAAATGCGAAAGAAAACGATCTTGAACAAATATAAAGAAAAGAGGTCAGCCATGAATGTGATTGAAACACTTACCAGTCATCAGGTTAGAAACGATCATCCGGATTTCGGGCCGGGCGACAATATCGATGTGCACGTACGGGTTATCGAAGGGGACAAAGAGAGAACCCAGATTTTTACCGGGACAGTCATTCAAAGGCGAGGCGCGGGAGCCTCTCAAACCTTTACCGTACGCAAAGTCTCGGCAGGAATAGGGGTTGAAAGAATATTCCCGTTGAATTCTCCCATGATTGCGACCATCAAGAAAAACCATTCCACCAAGGTGCGGCGTTCCAAGCTCTTTTATCTTAGGAAGCTCAGCGGAAAAGCGGCAAGGCTCAAAAGAGATTACACCTGAAATAATTTATGGATATTCACCGATATTATTCTTGACTGTAGAGCATATTTTAAGTATTTTGACAAATCCTTTTTTTTTAACAAGGAATATGTTCCATTATGTTTTTTTTAAAATTAATCTGGAGTAAAAATGGCCGGTTCTTTTCATGGCGGCGTTCATCCGGATGATGCAAAAAATTTAAGTAAAACCTGCGAAACTGTTTCCATACCCCTTCCCCCGGAAATTATACTTCCGGTACGGCAGCATATCGGCGCACCTGCAAAAGTCATCGTGGAAAAAGACCAGCATGTAAAAAAAGGACAAATGGTCGCCGAGCCCGGCGGATTTGTATCATCTCCGGTTCATGCCTCATTGTCAGGCGTCGTTTCAGCAATTGAACCGCGACTTACCCCTTCCGGAATGAAAGTCCTCAGCGTAGTCATTGAAAGCGACGGTTTGGACGAATGGGCGGAAGGTCTCAATACCCCTCGCGATATTTCTGATTTATCTCCTGAACAACTGCGAAATCTTGTGCGTGACAGCGGTCTTGTGGGAATGGGCGGCGCTGCTTTCCCTACCCATGTCAAGCTCTCTCCCCCTGCCGATAAACCCGTTGACGCAGTGATTCTTAATGGGGTGGAATGTGAGCCGTACTCTACCTGTGACCATCGTCTGATGCTCGAGCATCCCGATTCCATTGTCGGGGGGCTGAAGATCATCATGAAGATACTGGGCTGTTCACGCGGGTTTATCGGTATCGAGCGGAACAAGCCCGATGCAGTCAAAATAATGAAAGAGGCGGCGAAAGATATTCCCGGCGTGAAGGTGGTTGATCTGCAGGTAAAGTATCCGCAGGGTGGGGAAAAACAACTCATTTATGCGGTCACAAAACGCAGGGTTCCCGCAGGCGGCCTGCCTATGGATGTCGGATGTGTGGTGCAGAATGTGGGCACCGCCGCCGCCATACACGATGCGATTGCTCTCGGCCGTCCGTTGATCCAGCGCATTGTTACCGTTACCGGTAACGGCGTCGCTAAACCGGTGAATGTCCTGACCCGGCTCGGCGATTCGTTCGCCCGTCTTGTTGAATTCGCCGGGGGATACACGGAGAAAGCAAACATGCTTATCATGGGCGGTCCCATGATGGGGATTGCGCAATTCACCGATGATGTTCCGGTGATTAAAGGGACTTCCTGCATCCTTGTCCTGGAGGAAGGGCAGGCGGTTTTTGAAGAAGAGCAGCCCTGTATTTCGTGTGCACGGTGTGTGGATGTGTGCGCCATGAATTTGCTCCCTACAACGCTTGCGGCTATGGTCGATTTGGAACGCTGGGATGAATTGAAAAAATACGGGGCGCTGGATTGTATCGAATGCGGATGTTGTACATATATCTGTCCATCGAAGCGGCGGATTGTGGAAAAAATCAAATTCGGCAAATTCCGGCTCGCCGAAATGAAAGTCCGTGAAGATGCCAAGAAACGCGCCGCCGAAGAGAAAGCCGGTGCGGTAAAGTAGTACAGAATGGAGTTTCGATTGAATGGCTAGAATGTTTGATGTCAGCGCAACCCCGCACCTTCGGGACAGAACCGATATCCCGCAAATCATGTATTCGGTTGTGGCTGCGCTCATGCCTGCTCTCTTCGGAGCTGTTTATTTCTTCGGGGTGCGGGCGCTCTGGATCATCTCGCTTTCGGTGCTGACCTGTGTCGCTGCCGAGGGAATAATTCAGAAACTTCTTGGCAAACCGCCCACCATCAGGAACGGCAGTGCAATAGTTACCGGCATCCTGCTGGCTTTTAACCTGCCCTCCGGGATTTCCTGGTGGATTCCAGTCCTGGGGGGGGTGTTCGCTATCGGAGTGGCGAAAATGACCTTCGGAGGGCTGGGATATAATCCGATGAATCCTGCTCTCATAGGACGGGTATTTCTCCTGTTCAGCTTTCCGGTCCAGATGACTACAACCTGGCAGGCCCCGACCGGATTCCCCGGAATCGATGCCCAGACTACGGCCACTCCATTGAACATCCTCAAGGAAAACTCCGCGATTCTGCACAACCAGAACATGTATTCCTTGGATTCGGTGAATGCCGCCATATCGAAAGTCGCAGACCTGAATGCGTCCTTCCTGGACCTTTTTTTGGGTAATCGGTCGGGCTGTATCGGTGAAACCTCAGTTCTGCTTCTCCTCATTGGCGCCGCATTTCTCATGTACAAGCGCTACATCGGGTGGAAAATCCCCTTTTCCTACATCGCTACTGTCGGGATACTTAGCTGGATATTCGGCGGATACCAGGGGCTTTTTACCGGTCCCTGGCTCTTCCACGTGCTCTCCGGGGGACTGATTCTCGGCGCATTCTTTATGGCCACAGATATGGTGACCAGCCCCATTACGTTCCAGGGACGAATCCTCTTCGGTATCGGTTGCGGTGTTATCACAGTGATAATCCGGCTTATCGGCGGTTTCCCGGAAGGGGTGGCATTCTCCATCCTGCTCATGAATCTCACTGTTCCTCTTCTGGACCGTTTATCGAGACCGAAAGTGTTTGGAAAGGCTGCCAGCCATGCGTGATATAGTCCAACTCGGCGTTATTCTTATGATCTATTCTTTAGCGGCGGGAGCCGCTCTGGGATATGTCAATCTGAAAACCAAACCAATCATAACCGCCAATAAAACCGCTGCGGAAAACAGCGCCCGTCTGGAAGTTCTCCCCGGCATGACCGGAGGATTTGATTCCAAGGGCAATCTTGCCGTGGACGGGAGAGAATTCCCCTGGTGGATCGGCTATAAGGATGATGCTAAGAAAGAACCGGCCGGATATGTTTTTATCGCCAAGGGGAAAGGGTATTCATCAGTAGTCGAAACCATGGTTGGTGTGGGAATGGACGGCAAAATCACCGGTTCAAAAATTCTCTCTCAGCAGGAAACTCCCGGACTGGGAACAAAAATACTGGAAAATCGTCCCAACGAAAACGATCCTTCCTGGTTTACCAGACAGTTTATCGGAAAGTCAGCTGAAGACAACATCAAGGTAAAAAAAGACGGCGGCTTCATCGATGCTGTCACCGGCGCCACAGTGACACCGCGGGCCATCACCAATTCGATCAACAAGGGTCTGGTGAAATTGAAGGAAACTGTGGGGGGTAAATCGTGAGCGTATTCAGCGAATTTACTAAGGGTTTCTATAAGGAGAATCCCACCTTCAGAATAGTGCTGGGGCTTTGTCCTGTGCTCGCGGTGACCACTTCGGTGGAGAATGGCATCGGGATGGGAATAGCCACCACCATGGTTCTTGTCGCCTCGAACTTCATCATTTCCCTTTTTCGGAAACTTATCCCGAACAATATCCGCATCCCGGTATTTATTGTAATTGCCGCCACGTTTGTCTGCATCGTGGAAATGCTCATGCAGGCCTATGCTCCCGATCTTTACAAGGCTCTGGGTATCTTTGTTCCGCTCATCGTGGTGAATTGTATAATCCTCGGAAGGGCAGAAGCTTTTGCCTGCAAGAATCCTGTGATGCATTCCATCGCCGATGGAGTAGGAATGGGGCTGGGATTCACCATAAATCTGATCATCGTTTCAGCGATCAGAGAAATGCTTGGGAACGGCTCTGTTTACGGGATGTCAATCCTCCCGTCTAGCTACCAGCCGGTGCTCATGATGATTCTGCCTCCCGGAGCATTCCTGACACTCGGATACCTGCTCGGGTTGTCCAACTGGTTCGACATGCGCAAGAAAAACCATGATAAGGGATAGAAGATGGATATCGGACAGTATTTTGTCATCCTCATCGGAGTTGTATTCATCAACAACTTCGTGCTCAACAGGTTTCTCGGAATTTGCCCGTACCTTGGGGTTTCCAAGAAGCTGGATTCCGCTACAGGCATGGGTCTGGCGGTGATTTTTGTCATGGCTGTCGCTTCCGCAATGACCTGGGTGGTTTACACATACCTTTTGAATCCCAAAACGAGCATATTCCCCGGCAGCGATCTCAGCTATATCCGGACGATTGCATTCATCCTTATCATCGCCGCGCTCGTTCAGTTTGTGGAGATGGTGATACAGAAGACCTCCCCGGTCCTTTACAATTCCCTGGGCATTTACCTGCCGCTCATCACCACCAATTGCGCAGTGCTCGGTGTGGCGGTGCTGAATATAGATCAAAACCTGGATTTTATGGGAAGTCTTATCCAGGGTTTTGGAGGAGGAGTGGGGTTTACCCTGGCGCTCCTGCTCATGGCCGGCCTCCGTGAGAAGATGGAAACTGCTGAAATACCGAAACCTCTCCAGGGCATGCCGATAGCATTTATCATGGCGAGCCTCATGGCGCTTGCATTCATGGGGTTCAGCGGACTTTCACTCGGTAAGGGATAAATTTAGAATATGGAATCGGTTTTTATATTTACTTTAATTGCCATGGGCGGCATGGGTTTTATCCTGGGCGCCGGTCTCTCGTATGCTTCGAAGAAATTCGCGGTGGAGAAAAACGCCCGGGTCGAGGAAATCATCGCCATTCTTCCCGGCGCCAACTGCGGCGGCTGCGGCTATCCCGGATGCGCCGGCTATGCGGATGCCATTGTCATAAAAGGCGCACCGGCGAACATGTGCGCTCCGGGAGGGGCAGTTGTCTCAAAAAATATTGCGCAGATCCTTGGTATTGAAGAACAGCAGACTATTCGAAAAGTGGCCTATCTCTACTGCGCCGGATCGTGTAATCATGCAAAAGACAAGTACAGATACAACGGGATCAGGGACTGCCAGATGGCCGTTCTTTTTGGGGGTGGTCCCAAAGTATGTGAATACGGCTGCATGGGCTTCGGCTCCTGTGAAAGAGTGTGTAAATTTGACGCTCTCCACATGGGGGAGAACGGACTCCCGGTGGTGGATAGAAACAAGTGCACAGGATGTGGCGCCTGCGTCCGTATATGCCCGAAGCATCTGTTCGATCTGCTCCCCGATACAACGATGATTTATCTGGCCTGCTCTTCACATGAAAAAGGGAAAGCGGTGAAAGATGCCTGTTCAGTGGGCTGCATCGGGTGCGGAATTTGCGCGAAGGTCACGCCGGACAATGTCATTCAAATGAAAGACAATCTCCCCGTGGTGGATTATAATGCCTCCTCAAATCTGATCCTCGCGCATTATAAATGCCCAACAAAGTCCTTCATCGATCTTGCCCCGAAACGTCCCCATCTGACTATCGATACAAAGTGCAAGGGACACGGAAAATGCGCCGAGGTGTGTCCGGTGAAGGATTGTGTCACCGGAGAACCTGGTAAACCGCACCATATTGATCCGAAAAAATGCATCGGCTGCGGCCTTTGTCTCGACGTTTGTCCGGAGAAAGCAATTCGGGTGGTCGGAGCAATGGGTTATGTCGGCATGGATATGTCAAAATAGTGAAGTCCTGCCTTCCTGAAACCCTCTGCAGTAAGCCTTGAACATACAACGAGAGCCTGGATACACAGCATGGAAGATCAATACCCCTATACCGGTTACGGCGACTATAATACTACCCCCGGCCTGTTTCCACCGCAAACCTCCGAGCCGGAGAAGATGACTGCCGCTGAAACAGAAGAGGCTGCATCTCTTGTAATTGCCGGCGCGGTTGTACCCGGCCGTCTTTTCGAGATCAGTCTCGTTGACGAAGATAGTCGTGAAAAGAACGATTATGCTACTGCCGCCCATGGATATAAATATGCATCCATAGCACATGTCCGCGACCCGAAGCGTGTGTCTGTTCATCCTCTCGGCCTTTGTACGTTTCCGGGCGGAGTGGAAAAGAAGTACTGGAAGAGCCTGGATACGGACCGAGTGCTCACCTTTGAGGAGCCGAAAACGGTACCGCCGGCTCCACTTCCTGAACCGGCGGCTGCATCCGACACCGGAGAAAAAGCGGTTACCCTTCCGGAGCGTATCCGTCGATTCGCTTCCGGCGGCGGTTCCGATGGGGGAAAAACCGGCGTCCCCGAACATGAAGAGGAGCGCGACCCCTCTGAAATGCCCTTCCTCGATCACCTGGAAGAATTCCGCTGGGTGATTCTCAAATCTATAATAACCATCATGATCACCATGATCGCCTCCTGGTATCTTGCCGACTGGTTTTACAGCCAGATCACTGTATTGGCGGCGAATGCCGGAATGGGCAAGTTGGTGTTTACCAAAGTACTTGAACCGATCATGCTCAGGCTCCAGATGGCATTCTTCATGGGCCTTTTCATTGCTATTCCGTTTATTTTCTATTTTATCTGGTCTTTCGTTTCACCCGGACTGTACAAAAATGAAAAGCGCTGGGTTTTACCGCTGATTTTTTCTGCCACAGGCTGCTTTTTTATCGGGGCGGCTCTGGCTTGGTTTGTCATGGTTCCTTATATGCTGAAATTTATCAATTTGAATTTTGCACTGCCCGGACTCCAAGCAATGGTCACCATCGGTCCTTTTGTAGGTCTCATTATCAAATTTGTCATCGCATTCGGCATTACCTTTGAGCTGCCGGTGGTCACCTTTGTATTGGCAAAGATAGGAATTGTCAAGCATACGTTCATGTCCAAGTACCGTGGATATGCCATCGTTATCATTTTTATCATTTCAGCCGTTGTAACCCCGACGGTTGACCCTATCAGCCAGACCCTGTTCGCGATACCCCTGTACATTCTCTATGAAATCAGTATCCTGGTGGCGCGGATAGCCGGAAGAAAGACTCTTCTCTAGAGCAGAATATTCATCATCGGTTTGTGTCCCCCAAGCTCATTACTGGCCATCCCCCATATATTTGAATCAAAATTTTGTAACTCTTTATGAAGGACTAATCCCCCCTGTCCTTCGGACATCCCCCCTTATTAAGGGGGGAATCATGTTGGCAGGCTGCTTTTACCCCCTTAATAAGGGGGTCGCCGCTTTATGCGGCGGGGGGATTTTGTCTAAAGAGCAGATAAGTGATATGGCATATTTATCGCCGAATAAAAAATGGGGGATGTCCCCCAAGCTCATTATCCTTGACATAGGTGGTAGAATTTCCTAAATTTAAAGACTAATTATAAAGAAGAAACCATTATTTCCGGATATGGACATGGATAGCAGCTACGACAATACCATGGTAATCCCGGAAGTTTCAGAGTGGGGACCTATGAATATATATGAAGAAGCGTTGCCGGATATTCTTACAGATGTATACCATGATTTGCAGACAGAATATGGTTCCTCAAATCCGGTGCTAAATTCCATCCTGGAAGATATTTTTAACCGTCGCGGCAAAGGGGTCAGGCCTCTTTTCATGGCTCTGATCGCACGTTTGGGGGGAGGGGAATGGGAATCTTTACGTAAAACCGCCACCGCTGTGGAGGCTATCCATATAGCGTCCATCCTGCATGATGATGTCATTGACAGTTCCAAACTGCGGAGAGGAGCAGCGACTTTAAACGCCATGTATTCGAACAAAGTCTCGGTTCTTTTTGGAGACTACATGTTCCTGAAAGCCATCAAGTCCGCTGAATCGAACGAGAATACAGAAGTTATGCCGATTCTCATGGGTGCTCTGGAACGGATGGTGGAGGGGGAAATCCGTGAATCGCTCAACTCCGGGTCGATTGATGAAGAAACATATCTTTCCATCATCCGAGACAAAACCGCATCACTCTTTGCCGCATCGGGGGAGTTGGGAATCATTCTCTTGGGCGGAAGTGAGCGGGAACGAATCTGGGCGCGCGAGCTTGGCGAATGTGTGGGAATGGCGTTCCAGATCAAGGATGATATTCTTGATTACCGCGGCGATTCCCGGATAATGGGGAAACCTAATTTTATGGATATACGGACGGGATGCTTCACGCTCCCTCTTATTTACTCTTTACGGGATTACGATTCAAGTGATGTAAAGAATATCCTCTCGGATGGCGAGCACGATGATGAGGTGCTGTTTTCGGTGGTGAAGAATAATGGAGGCATAGATTATGCCTCCAGGCGGGCTTGCTGGTACATCGACCGGAGCAGGGAAATTGTGGCTCGTTTTGAAAAACCGGGTCTCGATGATGATTTCGACCAGTTCTTCGCCCTGGTGTTGGATCGTCATTTCTGAGAAACAGCAAGGATTATGCATATACCGGTTTTACCCTTGAGTAAGAAGGCTGGAAAACGCGGGGCGTTTCTTGTCGGATTTTTGCTGATCATTACCCTGTCGTGGTTATTATTTGGCGGATGGCTGGATACTCCCCAGGCTGTCGAATCCACCGAATTCCACATGAATACCAGCATCTCCATCAAAATATTCGTTGCCGACCGTGCCAGTGGGAAAATTCTTCTTCGGAAAGCGTTCGATGAAATCGCCCGGATAGAGCATGTCCTGGAGCCCCTCAGGGGTGATGGGGACTTGAGGCGAATAAATACCGGTCCCCCCGGTGTCTGGTGGGATATGAATCCCGATCTGAAAGCGGTTCTATCCCATTCGCTGTATTTCTATCGCATCGACGACAAGGTTTTCGATCCCACCATCGGCCTGGTCAAATGGCTGTGGGATTTCGAGCATGGAGGGAAAATTCCCGATCATGCAGAATTGTCACGAGCGCTTAAAACAGTGGATCTGAGCAAGGTTGAGGTGCAGGGCGACCGTTTCCGGTTTACCGTTCCCGGAACCAATCTTGATTTCGGGGGGGTGGCCAAAGGATATGCGGTGGATCGGATGGCCGAGATTCTCAAAAAAGGGGGCGCCATTTCCGGTCTGGTGAATGCGGGAGGAAACATCGTTACCTTTGGGAAAAAACCGGGGAAATTCAGCTTTTTCGGAATAAAACCAGGAGAAAAGGACTGGGTGATCGGGGTCCGTCATCCACGGAAAGAGGAAGCCATCCTGGTGGAGCCGGCGCCCTATCAAGCAGTGGCCACTTCCGGTGATTATGAGCGATTTTTCATGAAAGACGGGATACGGTATCACCATATTCTGGATCCCCAGACCGGCCAGCCTTCCCGGTCTTCCATATCGGCGACTGCATGGACTACCAATGCCATGGATGCAGACATCCTGTCTACCATCTTGTTTATTCTCGGGCCGGAGAAGGGAGTCGAGCTTGCCAGGAAGCTGGGCAATGTGGAGACATTGATTTTTTATGAAAAGGATGGCCGGATTGGTGCAGCCATGACTCCCGGTCTGACTGGCAGGGTAAAGCTGTGAAAATCCTGAAAGGTTTGGAGCATTATTCCAAACTTAAAATACGGGGCTTTTTGAAAAGGAAACTGAAATCCGGGCAGCTTTCTTTCCGGGAAGTGGATATCAGTTCTATTTCACGGATACTGGTAATCCGTCAGGATTCACGGTTGGGGAATCTGGTGCTGATGACTCCGCTTTTGAGCGCCCTGAAAGCGGCGCTGCCTGATACTGAGCTGGATGTCCTGGTTGCCGAGGGTTTTGAGGAGGTTCTTGCCGGGAATCCCAATATTGACCGCCTGATTATTTTTCAGAAGCAAAAAGCGAGGCTGATTCCCTGGTGGTATCTGAGATTTATCCGGAAACTAAAAAACACCCGGTATGACCTGGCGATTGATGTGTCCAACGGCTATCATTTTTCTCTTAACAGCGCTCTTCTCACCTTTTTCACCGGAGCGCGGTATCGTTTGGGATATGATCGGGAAGACGCCGGGACATTCATGAATGTTCTCGTTCCTCCGCCGCCGGAAAACACGCCCATGGCGGAGGCCATGCAGAGGATAATTGATCCGATTCTTCCGGGGATACGAAAATATCAGACCGCCTTTTATGTGGGTGATCAGGATCGTTCCTTTGCCGGTGATTGGCTTCAGGAACACGAATTTACAGATAATGATTCATTCATTGTGATCCATCCCGGCGGGAAAGGAAAAAAACGCTGGAGTGTTCAAAACTTTGCAGACTTGATAAACCGCATCGGCGCCGCAGGTGAAAGAATTGTGGTAATCGGCGGAAAGGCTGAAAAAGAAACCATTCGAAGCTTGCGCGCTCTTGCAAAAGCACGGTTCGAGGTACTCGATGAGGCAACCATCGGGCAGATGGCGGCAGTAATCGAGCGCGCCGGTATGTTCATCAGCGGAGATACAGGACCGATGCACGTGGCTGTGGCGCTGGGAAAACCTGTCGTGGCGATTTTTTTAGCCAGCGATGCCAGGGTTTTCGGACATCAGGGGAAAAGATCACGAGTGGTGACCGGAGAAGGCGGAGCAGTTGCCGCGGAGGATGTGTACAAAGCGGTATGTGAACTTTCAAGGCGATGAATTTTTTAATTCAGTTATGTCGTTAAGTCAGCAACATACAATAAATATGAGATATTGAGTGCTCCTATATCCTTAAAAATCCCCCCTGCCTTCGGCATCCCCCCTTAATAAGGGGGGAATTTAGGGAGAGGGTTCTGTTAAAATCTGATAAATGTTTACATAATAATAGGAACAATTTTCTTCTTCCCCCCTTAATAAGGGGGGTAGGGGGGATTAATCTTTCGTATGAACACCTTAGCTTACTTAACGACATAACCGGAAAAGATTATACTGTCTGAACCATGATTCATGGGATTAAAAGATTACCTTGATACATCAATCTTACGAGAATCAAGGAAATCCTGTAATCAAGGAAATCATGGTTCAGACAGTCTTACTTCCAGGGATTTTCATAGCGCTGCATCCCGCACCAGGCTCTCCACATATAGAGATGATCCAGAATCACGCAGCGTGTCATGGCCTCGATGACCGGATAGATACGGGGCAGAAGGGTCGCATCACGGCGGGTGATGGCGGAAAGCTTTGTGTTTTCCATGGTTGCCATGTTTACTGAATCCTGATCGATGGATATGGTGGGAGTCGGTTTCACCGCGACACGGATACGGATGTCTTCTCCGTTGGAAATACCGCCCAGGACGCCGCCGGCATTATTGGTCCTGAACCGCACCTTGCCGTTCTTATCAACATACGGTTCATCATTCCACTGGGAGCCGGTCATGGCAGCGCAGGCGAAACCGCCGCCGATCTCAATTCCCTTGACCGCGCCGATAGACATGATTCCCTTGGCCAGGTCTGCCGAAAGCTTGTCGAACACCGGCTCTCCAAGTCCGGCCGGAACCCCGCGGGCGATTACTTCAATAGCGCCTCCGGCGGTATCTCCGGCGTCACGAACATTGATAACATCCGCGATCATCGCTTTACCGGCTTCCAGGTCGGGACAGTTGATTTCGTTCTTGCGGTAATTGGCTTTAATCTCCTCGAAAGTCATATCGCGGGCCGTTATTCCATGGCTCTCCTTCGTATATGCCAGAACCTCGATGCCTTCCTGTTCGAGAATGAATTTCGCCACCGCGCCTCCGGCCACACGCCCGACAGTCTCACGTCCCGAGGCTCTTCCGGCGCCGCACCAGTCCGCATACTGCCCGTACTTCACGTAAAAAGTGTACTCTGCATGTCCGGGACGAATAATATCTTTAACCTCACGATATTGTTCCACATGAATCTGCTGAGTATCCACATTGTAAACGATCAAACCGATGGGTGCGCCGGTGGTTTTTCCCTCGAGCATTCCCGCAAACAACTGGACGATGTCCGTTTCCTTGCGGGGTGAATCGATGGGACTCTGTCCCGGCCGGCGTTTGTAAAGCTCTTCCTGAATATATTCTTCGGTCAGGGCTAACCCTGCGGGAACACCATCCACAATTACTGCAAGACCTTTGCCGTAAGACTCGCCGCAGGTCGTGATCCGGAATAGACGTCCAAACGTGTTTCCAAGCATGCACCGCTCCTTGAATGGATGTTTTTATGCTATTGTTATTGCTCCGGTGAATGAACTACCCCGCAGAAAGCTGCGCGGTTTATTGGTGCGCTGCAGTACGCCCGTGCGAGGCTGTTTGCTCTATCATTTTATCGTAGAGGTACTCGGGAGCCAGGTCCGCATCGTTTTCCCACTGTATGGTGTGAAGAATATGAGAAACTTCAAATTTACGGAACATCTCCACATCCCTGAGTGGTTCGAAAACCTGACCCCACAAGGCATCGGCGAGATCGACTAAACCGCTTTCTCCATTACTAAACCTCACGAAAATTTTATATCCTTCGGTATAAGTAGCACCGATGACTTTCAACATAGTGTTTCACTCCAAGGGTGGGATCTTCTTCAGAGTCTGGTGCTGTGAAGCAAGGTTCCAGTCTTCCAGCAGTTCGTTCCTATACATTTCATACCATTCCATGAGCGCTTTCAGCGCCCTTCGTGGGAACCGTCCCTCGATGACACCAGTATGAATCTCCACAGTGATCATGTAATCTCCATATTCTGCGTGGAAATGCGGAGGTTTGTGATCATCGTAGAGCAAGTAAATAACAATTCCAAGGAATCTGCAAATTTCCGGCATTGTTTGATTCCTCTTGAAAGAATTAAGTTCATGAAGTAATGTCAAACTCAAAAGGCGGACAGTATACAGGTTATCGAATAATTATGTTAGATGCGATTGTCCGAAACCGTGGTAGAGGTAATATGGTCTACTGGTTTGTTGTACATAGCCACTATAGTCTTCAACCGTTCAGTATACTTGTAAAGATCGTCAAGTCTCTCAATCGGGATTCTTTCCTCTTTCTTCTCTTTATCAAAGAAGCCGATGTACTTCTGTTTCCCACTAAAATATAACCGACAGATTGGCTTGCGGTTGGAATCGTCTAACAGAATACCAAAATACCCTTTTGTGTCCCGATGTACTATACGGGAGGAATCAACCGTCTGCCTTAGTAGTGCCTTTACAATATAGAAGCCCTCCAGTTCTTCAGGTGTTGTTACGATCCCTGCCTCAGTCTCATCTTCACTCCCGATAACTTGACTACTGGGTCCAGGTTGTGGTTGAGCAAGGGTATCTTGGGAGGGTGTAGTCATGGCCGATCTTAGCCTTTCGTTAATGGTGTCATTGATAAACTGTGTAAAGGCTTTCTTTGTGATAGTAGTGAACATCTCGCGGACCGATTGTGTAAGCATGCCATTGTAAACACGTTTCGAAAAGAACCTCACAAAATTCTCAGTAGGGGCGTTCAGTTCCTCACCGAGTATTCGTTTGATTTCACGAGTGTACTTCATTTCTCCCGCGACTGAAAGTATTTCATCGAGATTAAATGACTGTTTTGTCAGGCGCTTAAGATCAGGCACCCAATGTTCTTGAATGTCAAGCATGTTCAATTCCATGAAAGGCTTTGAATCCATTTTGTTTGTCTCATCGATATCCGAATAGAACCGGTAGATAATCCCGTCAGTAAGGACCGCGATTCGAGCATCGGTGACCGAAAAGTAGCGAAAAAGTTGTGATGCATGCTCATCAGCGAGATTTACATTCACAGCCTTGCACTCGAATAGCATGATAACCTTGTCGTCCCGCATGATCGCATAATCGACTTTTTCACCTTTCTTTATCCCCACATCGGCGGTGAACTCGGGGACGACATCCATGGGATCGGAGATGTCGTATCCGAGCGCGCTTATAAACGGCAGAACAAAAGCGTGTTTTGTAGCTTCCTCGGTTTGGATCATATCCTTTTGTTTTAAAATCTTCGCCGACAGGGCCTGAAGTTTTTCGATAAAGTCCATGAGTCACCCCCAATATGAAATAAATACAACATGATTATTTTTATACTATCATTGCCGATATGCTCAATATTATATATAATAGAGGCTTTCTACAACAGTTGTTTCATAATATAATGAAGAAAATGATTTTGTTACTACATCCCCTATCCCTCGTTCCTTGCCGCTTCGCGGGAACGATGAAACCCTTTACTTTTCTCGCAAGCCTTTTCAATCGTGTATTTGTATGTTTCCTCCGAGAGAGCGCATAACATCCCAGAACCCGGGATAGGTAACACTGGCTGTTTCCGCAGTATCCACCGTAACCGTTCCGTCAGCGGCAAATCCAGCCACAGTGAGCGCCATGACCACCCGATGATCGCCATGGCCATGGACTTTTCCACCTCTCAGTCCTGTTCCCTTGATAATCAAACCGTCCGGCATTTCCTTGATATTCGCGCCGAGTTTGCCCAGCTCGCGGGCCATGACTGCAATACGATCGGTCTCTTTTATTCGCGCCTGGGGAACATTTTGGAGGACTGTTGTTCCTTTAGCGAAACAGGCGCATACCGCCATGACAGGAAGAGCGTCCGGAATGGAATTCATATCGATATCGATTCCCCTGAGATTCCCTCCGCGAACGGTGATCCCATCACTGCTCGTTTCGATGGAGGCGCCCATTTTCCGCAGGATGTTAATGATTTCTTTGTCGCCCTGGGGATCGTTAATATCCAGATCTTTAAGAACTACCGTTCCTCCGGCAAGAACTCCGGCGCAGAGAGGAAACGCCGCCGAAGAGAAATCGGCCGGAATACGCTTCTTGAAAGCGGAATAGGATTGTCCTCCCCTGATCTTAATAGATGACATGTCACCGCTTATTTCCGGAACGATGCCCTGTCCGGCGAGCCAGTTCAGGGTCATATTGACATAGGGACGCTCGTTCAGCACGGTCACAATAAGCTCTGTATCCCCGGCTGCAAGAGGACAAGCCAAAAGAAGACTGGAAATATATTGAGAAGAAATACCGGAGACGCTTGCCGCTCCGCCGGCTATTTTGCCTCGTATCACCAGAGGCGCCATACCGTTTCCGCGGGTTGAAAACACCTCGGCCCCGAGGGGACCGAGCGCATTGATGAGAGGCGCCGCAGTACGACGTCTGATCTGGTAATCGCCGGTCAAAACCGTCCAGCCATCTACCAAAGCCGCTGTTCCCATGGAAAAGTACAGCGTGGTGCCCGAATTGCCGACATCGATCACATCTTCGGGTATTTTGGGTTCTCCCCCGACTCCCGATATTGTCCAGTGATCGCCCGAAATATCTATGTGAGCGCCGAAAGCTCTTGCCGCATCCGCCGCCGACCGGGTGTCAAACGAGTCAAGCGGTGAGGCTATCACTGATTTACCATGGGCGAGAGAAGCGATTACGATCGCTCGAATGGTATGGGACTTCGACGCCGGAACAAGCACGGCGCCATTAAGGACAGATTTTTGTGAAGATGCTTCCATACGGTACGAATCCTCGACACTATCAACAGAATGTATTTCATACTAGTGTAATGTCAATCAGATAATGTCTGGTGCTGAAGTTTCTTTTTCTTTTTACCCCCTTAAAAAGGGGGACGCCGCTCAAGCGGCGGGGGGATCTTTATTCGCCAGGAAGAAGAAATCCCCCCTGTCTTTGGCATCCCCCCTTGTTAAGGGGGGGAATATGAATCCAACTTTATTGCATTGACTTAATACTAGATGCTTATTTCAGAAGCAGCATCCGGTGTGTGGAAAAAGCGGCCCCCATGGACAGTCTCGAGAAATAAACTCCGGAGGGTGCGGATGCGCCTTTTTCGTCACGGCCGTCCCAGGTCATGGTATAAACACCGGAGCCGATCTCTCTTGAAAGAAGGGATCTTATCTTCTGCCCGGTCACATTTAATATGTCCAGACGGGCAAAACCGGAAGAAGGGGTTACAAATTCAATGGTAGTCGCCGGGTTGAAAGGATTGGGGAAATTGCGGGTGACTGTCATATTTTGCGGCAATTCTCCCGTTCGGTTAACCAGGGTCGGTGTTCCGGAAACTTCGCTTGAGAAAAAGACCCTGCTGAACCGATCTGGCGCGTGGAATCCCCTTGCTTTATCAGTCTGGGTCCAGGCGGAAAGCTCCGGATTTTTGATGTTAACCCGGTCGTAATTGTACCGGTAGAGGTTCAGCCGCCACATATCGCCCGATTTCGGAGGAAAGTTCATGGTCGGCGCCCATTGGGCGATTTCGGCGAACGGGAAAGCGAGCTCGGCAACCCAGCCGGTGTCAACATCTGTCGAATCATTAAACGTTCCCTGGAAGGTTATCCCGATTTTCAAATCCTGGTAGCTAAAGTTATAATTCAGTGTGCCTCCCTTGGATATCTCCTTATTCAGTTGGAGGTCCATTACTGCCTTGAATGGATTGATCTCCGCCTCCAGGTAATTCAAACCGTCGCCATCGGGATCGATGAACACCTCAACAACCTCTTCGCTGCAGAGGCAATATTTCGGATCGGTCCAGACCACGGTTTTTGCCCATACATCTTTATCGGCGTTAATGAATCCGACATAAAGATATTTGTTATCCCAGAGCATTTTGGCCTGTGTAGAGTAAACTGCCGCATTGCCGTTGTAATAAATGATGAATTTATCGGTAAGCGGCGCTTCAGCCCAGCCGGGATCGTTAAGTTTGCCGTCAAGGACTATCGGGCCGGGCGCACGTTTAACCGTGTATTCTTTGATATCCTGCGCCTGTGTTGAAACACTCCAAAGGAATCCGAAACACACTAAAGCCGAAAGCAATTTCCGAAGCATTGTTCCTCCAAGTTTGAAATGTAAATCGATACGAACAGGTAGATGCCGAAACGGTTGCTAAAAGATGCGCTGCGCTTGCATCGTTCCCGCAAAGCGGCAACAAGTTCGGCATGACTTCTCAATACTTTACAACAGAATATATTGCATTATACTTCTCAATATTTACTTTAGTTCAAGAAATGTGACATTTCTGGTCAGGAAGTAGGTCGGCCAGCGTTGATCGCCGATGCAGCACCTCCTTATCTCGAGATCCTTTTTGTTTTCGTCGGTATATCCATAGCCGTGCTGGTCAAAAACGATCGGAACGCCGTTGTAGTCGCCGAGCAGGAGTTGTGCATGCCCCCCGCAGCTCTGGACGGTTATGAACGGCTCATGCTGCAGGATCATCTTGTACTGGCTTTCTTTCCCGATATTCGGATGCATCACCTCCTGATTGTGTCCGAAAAAGGTGAACAAGCCCCCGTGCCAGGGCAGTTCAAATCCGAAAACGGAAAAGATATCCCGGTAGGTGGTTTCGTGCTGGCGGCCGAAAAAAGCGCCTGACCAGTCATAGGGGTTATCGAGAAGCTTGAGCGCAGTCACCACGACATTGCGGCGGGTGTAAGGCAGCCAGCCGACTGATACATCGGTATTCCGGGGGAGCCAGGCCGTTTCATTAGTGAATTTGCCGTTCGCTTTACGCACCGGGACTTTGACCGTGCGTGAGTTACCTTTGGAAACAAGGGGAATCCTATCCCCCATACCCATCCATCCTGAGGAGTACGTACAACTCTCATCTGAATAGTACTGAATCCTGTCTCCGGTGCATACCAGGAAATTGGGTGAATTTACATAGGCATCGATCTCCTTTTTATCCCCGAACGCAATATCCTCTGATCTAACCCAGCCGTAACCCTCGCCGCAAAGTACAAAAAGGTATTCGCCGGAAAGAGAAGGATGGAGCACCATCACCGGCCTGGCGATTTTCAGAATGGCTACATTCCATTGATCCCAGCGGGTTTTAGCGTTTTCGGTGATGCCCTGCTGCTCTGGGAAGAACGAGGGCACATTCCTCAGCCGGGTATACCGTACCGCGATCCCTTCGCGGACTTTCATTTCATCATTAACCCGATCAAGCGCCATTTCCTTTTCAAATTTGTCGAGCTGGCCGGAACTGTAACGGACTGCGAGGTAATTCCCGAACTCCTTGCCTCTCATGAATTTAATCTCAGCCTTGATTCTCGTTCTGACCGTATCGGCTACCGCCTTGGGCGGCAAGACGCGAAGATCGGGCGCCATGGAAACATGTCCCGGCCACCAGTAGGCGAGATCGGTGAGAATGGGCCTTCGGTCAGCGGGAACATCTTTGAACGGATCGGGAGATGCGATGAATTTCCGGTAGACGTCATTCATCTTCCGTATGGCATCAAGAGTGAGAATGACCTCGTCCGGTTTGGACATTTTCTGGACCCAGTAATCCGATGTCCTCATTTCGGGAAGAGTTCCCGGAAGCACATCCGGTGCACGGTTGTAAAGTTCCGCGTATGCCTGTCCCCCGGCAAAAATGAGGCCCAGAAGAATGCAGCCGAAAACTTTGTTGGTGTATTTCACCTTTTCCTCCTTTATAAAGCATGAAATCAGAAATCTGAAAAATTGTCCGAACCATAATTTATGAGACTTGAGGATTTCCATAGATAGGAAATTTCTAAAATAATCATTTTATACATGACGACATAAATAAATGCGCATGTTTTGAGTGTTTATATCCTGAAACGAGTTCAGGATGCAGCGGACTCTTCGACAGGCTCAGAGTCCGCTGACCGAGCACTGAGCTTGTCGAAGTGCACGTGTCATGCCGAACTTGTTGCCGCTTCGCGGGAACGATGAAAGCGCAGCGCATCTTTTAGCAACCGTTTTGGCATCTATTT
>JAUYCD010000268.1 GCA_030692375.1 Candidatus Latescibacter sp.
TTGTACCTCGCTAACCTACAAGGAGAGATCATGTCTCAGGAAATATCGGGAAACGAGCATGCATCAAGCCGCCGCGCTTTCATCAAAACCGCCGCTGCAACCGCGGCTGTGGCGGTAGCTCCTGGCGCCGCGAATGCTCAGGAGAAAGCGCCCCGGCGTCTCCGTATCGGCGCAGCATGTGTGGGGGAGTATTCGTTCATGTCTTTCTGCTGGTCGGATATCATGGAGCCCGACAAAGCCACCATCAGTAAGGGAGGAACGTTCGGCACCCCGTTTCTTAATATGGATATCACCCATGTGTGGGATGTGAATCCTGCTGAAGCGCAGAAATTCGCAGCCCGGATGGGCGCAGTCGCAGTGAAGAATTACGACGACATGGTCGGAAAAGTTGACGGCGTGATTTTCGGGGGCTTTTATGAAGTCCCCTGGCAACATCTCCTTGCAAGGCCTTATGTGGAGGCTGGAATCCCGGTGTACCTGAGCCGGCCGTTCGCTTACCGTCTGCGGGATATGGATGAACTTCTTAACCTGGCGGCGAAGCACAACACCGCCATCATCGCCACCGCCAAACACGAACATTACCACGAGGCGCCCGCGCTCAAGAGCAGGCTGAAAAGCATCGGCCCCATCCAGTGTGTGCAGGCCACCTGCTGGGCGTCTGATTTCCCCATTCATTTCCATACCCAGTTCATGCTGCTCAAAATCTTCGGTTATGATGTCGATAAGGTATCGGTCATCACCGACAAGGAAATCGGCAACAATTACCTTCAGGAAACATACATTTTCAAAGGCTGGGAAGGCCAGAAACCGTTTATCTGCTCGCTTCAGAACGTAATGAATCAGGATTCTTTCTCGATCGACATCATCGGGAGAGACAATACCGTTTCCGCGAAGATGGTGCGCAGCCCTTCCTGGCAGGACAGCCTCCTCTTCCGCTACGCCCCGCAGGTGATCGACATGCAGCGCACATTCGACACGAAAAAAAGCTACGAGCCGCTGGATATCCTCCGTAAAAAGACAGAGATATTCCTCACCGGCTATTATTCCCTCAAGGAACGAAACGGAGCGCCGGTTACAGTTGGCCAGGTATCCACGGATTGGCAGGCCCCTCTGGTCAAACCAAACTGGATAGACATGGCCATGTTTAAGAAAGGATAAGGATAAGGCACAAAGTTGAAAGACTGTCTGAACCGCGAAAACCTCACCCGGCTTTCAGCCACCCTCTCCTAAATAGGAGAGGGTAGCAACAATGCGCGTAACGAGTTACCCCCTCTCATGAATAGGAGAGGGGGACAGGGGGTGAGGTTTATAAACACCGGAAAATAATGCATAAATTATTATCATCGAATCAGAATCTAAAAAAATCTTTAACTTTGTGCCTTTGTGCCTTCTCTTTTTTAATTTTGGGCTTTGGGCTTTGGACTATTTTATACTTTGTCACTTTGTAACTTTGCAGCTTTGTCACTTTTTTAAGGGGGTTATCCATGACGGAGCGTACTTCCAGACGTTCGTTTATCACTAAAGCCGCTGCTGCGGCAGGTGCAGCATCAGTGCTTACCGGAGCGGCGAATTCCGCTTCCGCTCAGACGCAAAAGTCGGGGCGTACACTGAAGGTAGGGGCGCTGTGTGTCGGCGAATATTCTTTCTGGTCTATCTGGGCGGATTTTCTGACATCGAAAGGCAGCTTCGGCTCGCCGGTGCTTAACATGGAAATCTCCCATGTCTGGGATGTGGACCCCAAGAAAGCCCAGGCATTTGCCGACAAATGGGGGGGAGAAGTAGTAAAAACCTATGACGGCATGATTGGCAAGGTGGATGGAGTGGCCAGCGGCGGTCTTTACGAGGTACCCTGGCAGCACAGACTGTTCCGTCCTTACTTGGAGGCGGGAATGCCCTGCTATGTCAGCCGTCCCTGGGTCAATACCCTTAAAGACATGGATGAGATGCTTGATGTTACAGCAAAGCATAATGCCCCGTTCATTGCGACCGCCACCTACGAACACTACAATGAAGCCGATGCCCTGAAAGCGAGGCTGAAGAATGTAGGTACAATCAAATCGGTGACCGCAACGTGCGGCGGCGGCGATTTTCCCCATTTTCATATCCAGCACATGATGACCAAGATCCTTGGCTACAATGTCCAGAAGGTATCCATCTTTACCGATGACATGATGAAAGCCGCTTACCTCCAGGAAACTTACCTGTATTCCGGCCAGGAGAAACAGCCGCCATACCTCTGCGGGATGTATTCGGCGCCGGGACCCTACATTTTCCATATCACCATTATCGGCGCCACAGGTACTGAAGTAGCCTGCATGCCGGGCAATTCCAGCTATTTCTACCGGTTTGCCACGCAGCTTGTGGACATCCAGAAAACCCTTGAAGGCAAAACCTACCAGCCCCTGGATGTGGTGCGCAAAAAATTCGAGATATACCTTGCCGCCTCCTACTCTTTCCAGGAACGCGGCGGCAATCCGGTAGCGGTCGGCTCGGTGCCGGCGGACTGGGGCCCGAAGATACTGAGGCCCGGATTTGTGGACGAATCGATATTCAAGAAGTAAAAAAGAAACAAGTGACAAAGTAACAAAGTGACAGAGTCAAAAGACAAATACTCCGTCACCGGTGGACTAATTCAATAGCAATAAAAAAGGTAAACTGTATGAAACGAAGATCATTTTTTTCGCAAGCGGCGATAGGCGGCGCTGCCCTTGTTGCCGGGGGGTGTGCCCGGCAGGTCATTGGGCAGCGGATAATTAAGCCCAAACTGCATGAGTTCAATCCCGGGATGCTCAAGGTCACCGTTCAGAAGCCCCCTGCGGGATCGATGCCGATGGGGGAAATCGGTAAGACGGGAATCAAAGTTTCAAAGTTTACCTTCGGCTCCCATATTCCGCCAGGACTTATTCCGCTGGAAAAAGAACGGAGGGAGATGATTCATGCGGCGTTCGAGTACGGCGTCGATACCATAGATGTCTACGCCGACCAGTATGAGGTTATGCCCGGACACATCGAGCCTTTTAAAAACAAGGTCGTACTCTCGACCATGGGCGGAAGGACGGAAAAGCGGAGCGCCGAACAGGAGCTGGAACATATCCTGAAGCTTTTCAGGCGCGACCACATCGACCTTGTCCGTATGCACAGCCACACTCCGGCCACTCCGCAATGGCCTGACTGGGAGGTGCTCTTCAGGCTCAAGGAAAAGGGATACATCCGCGCGGTCGGAGTACCCATTCATTTCATACCCGAACTCGATAGTGTTCTGAAAACTTTCCCAATCGATTTTGTGGTATTCCCCTATAATTTTTATCATAATATCGTGTATACGGGCAAATTCCCCGGCGATTACTATCCGGTTGCGAAGAAGCTCCGTGATAAAGGGGTCGGGGTGATAACCATGAAACCGTTTGCGAGCGAGTGGTTTATCTCTCACCTTATCAGCGCCGCAAAGGAAATGGATCCGAAAAGCAGGGTGAGCCTTCCCCAGGCCATGCTCAGGTATATAATCAATTCCGGCCTCAATCCCGACACCACCATGGCCGGAATGTGGACACTCAACGATGTTTACGATGGCATGACTGCTTTTTTCAAACCGAAAATATCCGGTGAAGAGAAACAGCTTCTGGATAAACTGCGGACGTATGCCAATCTGACCGAGTCAGCCTGCCTGCCCGATCATTATCGTTTTCTCGATCACTGGGCGCCGGAAAACACTATCAGCCGCATCGTATAAAGGAGGAAAACATACATGGCACAGTCTTCATCAAGACGATCTTTTATCACCCAAAGCGCCCTGGCAGGGGGGGTTCTGCTCGGCTCAGGTACGGCCCAGGCTGCCGTTCCGAGACCCAGGTTCAAACGGAAATCTCCCGCCTCGGTTGAACTCATGGAAATAGGCATCATCACCTGCGGATACTACTCCCACATCGAGGATATCTGGGGAAGATTTCTCAATCCGCCCCTGACTGAGAGCGAGGGGACTTTCTGGCCCCGTCAGACCGGGATGGTTATGACCATGGTCTGGGATCCCGACCCGAAAGCGGCGGAAAAATTCGCCAATAAATACGATGTCAAGATTGTGAAAAATTACAATGACATGGTCGGAAAAGTCGACGGCGTCATTCTCTCCGATTATTATGCCACCGGGTGGTGGCCGCAGCTTTCCAAACCGTATCTCGAAGCGGGGATGCCTTCGCTCATAAACCGTCCGTTTGCACTTTCCCTCAAAGAAATGAAAGAGATGATCACCCGCGCCAAGGAGCACAATGCCCCCATCCTGGCGCCTTCGTCGGACGAGACTATGCTGGAAACCATGCGCGCCCGTCACCGCCTGCAGGCGCTTCTCGACCGCGGCGCTCATGTCACCGGGGCGATGGCGTTCGAGCCTTGCGGCGAATACGCTGCCCATGGCGTACACAGCATCTATAATCTCTATACGATTCTCAAACCGAACGTGATTGCGGCAAACCTGATGGCCGATACCTGGTGGGAATGGGGGGACAAGGGCGGCATGATGAACTGGCTGGTCAAGGGAGAGGGAAAGAATCCGGATTATTATGCGGCAATCCGCATGTCCACCGAGGGCGACACCAACGGGTGGGTGGAGATTTCCACAAACACAGGCCGGGTGTTTGAAAACAACGACCACGAGGGGGATGTTTTCACACGCTACCGGAATTTGTTCGTATCGACTATGATCGAGTTCCAGAAGATGGTAGAATCGGGGAAACAGCCCCAGACATTCGAGCATATCGCAGGGAAAACGACCACTTTTCTTACCGGCTTCTACTCGCACCGTGAGAAAAAAGGCGCAATGGTACCCTGCAGCGATGTCCCCGAAGACTGGCGGGCGCCGCAGGTCATGCCGGAAAGGATACCGAACGATATATTTAAGTGAAATCTGAAATTAGAAAAACTGTCTGAACCACTGATGCGTGTGATGCGTGTGATAAAAGATGATGATGAAAAATTAGTCTCCTCCGAGTTATTGCTCCGGTGATTAAATAGTGTTAATTGAACTTG
>JAUYCD010000269.1 GCA_030692375.1 Candidatus Latescibacter sp.
CCTGTCGGCATCTCCCCTTGTTAAGGGGAGAATTCGCCACAAGCATTTTTTATCTTTCATTTTTTCTACCCCCTTCGATAAGGGGGTCGCCGCCAAGCGGCGGGGGGATCTTATCTTTAAGTTTGTGAATAATTAGGGCTAGTTTCTTTGAGTACATTTTCAAAGCAAAATCAGGAACACGGACCCCGGGAGAAATTGTTTTTGAATTATCCTCTCATTATTCAGGGCGGTATGGGAATCGGCGCTTCTACCTGGCATCTGGCCCGTACCGTTTCCAGGCTTGGACAGTTGGGTGTCGTTTCCGGGGTCGGCCTGGATACCATCATCGCAAGACGTCTTCAGAACGGCGATCCGGATGGAGATGTACGCCGTGCTCTTGCGCATTTTCCCTCCTCTGAAATTGCGGAAAAAATACTGAACACTTATTACATTTCCGGCGGAAAATCCGAAAACGCTCCCTATAAGCTTGTTCCCATGCATACGGTCAAAACCAGCCTCGATCTCCTGGAACTGGCGGTTGCCGCGAATTTTGTCGAGGTCTTCCTCGCCAAGGAAGGCCATACCTGCCCGGTAGGAATTAATTACCTCGAAAAAATACAGCTTCCCAATGTCCCGGCTTTTTACGGCGCCATGCTGGCCGGGGTGGACTATGTCATTATGGGCGCCGGAATTCCGCGAGAAATTCCGGGGATCCTTGACCGTCTCGCCCTCCACAATCCATTCGCCACTACACTCCAGGCCGAAGGCATCACCAGCGATGATAATTTCACCGTTGAGTTCGACCCGGGGAAGGTTATCCGAAAAATGCTTCCTCCCCTGAAGCGCCCTATCTTCCTTGCGATCATCTCTTCGGCTGTGCTGGCGATTATGCTGACGAAAAAAGCTACCGGAAAAGTGGATGGTTTCGTGATCGAGGGACCGACCGCCGGAGGGCATAATGCTCCGCCTCGCGGGGTGATACAGCTCAATAAACGCGGCGAACCGGTATATGGGCCTCGTGATGTAGTGAACCTGGAGGAGATGAGGAATCTTGGCCTGCCGTTCTGGCTGGCCGGCTCTTACGGCGGCCCTGTCAAACTGGATGCCGCTCTTAAGGTTGGCGCAGTCGGAATCCAGGTCGGAACTCCGTTTGCTTTTTGCCGCGAATCAGGCATCACGGAGGAAATCAAACGGAAGGTAATTCGTCAAGCCTTCGATGGAATGGGTGAGGTTCTCACCGACCCGCTGGCCTCGCCGAGCGGATTTCCTTTCAAGGTCGTCGAATTGGAAGGTTCGGTATCGGAAAAGGAAATTTACGAAGCACGGCCCAGGGTATGCGATCTCGGCTACCTGCGGCGGACTTACAAAAAGGCGGATGGGACCTTCGGCTATCGCTGCCCTTCAGCGGATGTGGATGCCTTCCTGAAGAAAGGCGGAAGGATTGAGGATACCATCGGCCGGAAATGCATATGCAACGGCCTGGTAGCGACCATCGGCCTTCCCCAGATCCGTCCCTCCGGCTACCGGGAAGTCCCGATAGTCACCTCCGGAGATGATCTGAGATTAATCGCCAGATTTGTTAAAAAGGATAAGCTTTCCTATACCGCCGAAGATGTTATACGGTATATCCTTGAAAATCAAAGCGGCCAATAATTCTCTCTCTTGAAGACTGTCTGAACCACTGATTTGTGTGATGCAAGTGATAAAAGATGATGAAAAGATAAGAAGCAACTCTCTACCGCAGCAACATCATGGAATGCACAGCACGCATTTTCCCCGCCCTGATTTCAACAAGATAGACCCCTGAAGAAACCGACTCTCCCCGGTCGTTTTTCCCATTCGCATTAATCTGCGCTGATATAATATTTTAACAACCGTATATGTATTCTTACCGCATTTTAACTCACCCCATAATCCCCTCTCTTGCACGCAATAGAGGGGAAGACCCATATGTGATTTACAAACAATGCATTAGAAAATTACTATTGGGTTTCCCCCTCTCTAACTTGTTGGAGAGGGGGTCAGGGGGTGAGGTCTTTTATTTACTCGTATTATTCAACAAGCAGAGTTAACTCGATAAGCAACAAAATTAATACCTCAGATTTCATCATATCTTCACCATCTCGTCAAGGGTGATCTTACGGTTCTGCTCGATGCTGTGACGCGCTCCGATGCCGATGAGGATGGACATGGCTCCGGCGCGGGTCCCCGCTGTCTGGCCCAGGGGGTCAGGCGCGCCGCGGAAGATCATGTTCTGCATCTTGTCGTCCGCGCCCCAGTGGGACGGGCCGCCCTCCGAAATGGTTGTCTCCAGCGTTCCTTTAAACTTGCGGGTGAGCCGTATGTCGGCAATACGGTCCACCTGCCAGGGCTGGGCATGGTAGATACGGGCGTCGAGCCGCCCCTTGGTGCCGTTGAATCCGATGGCGTATCCCTCGTAAGGCATTCCGGCCACAAGCGAATAGCTCACGAGGGCGTCGTTCGAATACCTGATCTGGACCGACATGTTGTCCCAGATGTTGATATTTTCGCGAAAGAGGCAGGAATCGCGGATGTAGCCGTCCTCAGACTCGCACTTGACGTAGAGGTTCATACTCATCTGGTCCTTGGTAATGTCCCAGAAATAGGGGCATTCCGACTTGTGGGTACACTCACGGCAGCATTTTGCGCGGTAGTCTCCGTTGAAGCCGAAATAACGCAGGTCGCCGTAAGCGTTTATCTCGATTGGGTCGGCATTGAGATACCAGTTAAGGATGTCGAAATGGTGGGTGGCCTTGTGCACGAGCAGGGAGCCGCTGTTCTGCTTGAAAGCGTGCCAGCGGCGGAAGTAATCGGCGCCGTGGCTTGTGTTCAGGTACCAGTGGAAGTCAACCGAAGTGATCTGCCCGATCTCGCCCGAAGCGAGAATAGTCTTGATCCGTTCGGCGTCGGGGCTGTACCGGTAGTTGAAAGTTACCCGTACGTTCCTTCCGTATCTCCGCTCGGTGTCCCTGATCTCCTGGCACTGTTTCTCATCGATTGCGAGCGGTTTTTCGGTCATCACGTTGCAGCCGAGCTCAAGCGCGCGGCAGATGTACTTGGCATGGAAGCAGTCCACGGTGGTCACCATGACCAGATTCGGCTTCGTCTGTGCGATCATGGCATCGAAATCGGTGAACGTGGGGCAGCTTACCCCCATGTAGCCCTTCACGAATTCCACCCGCTTCGGATTGATATCGCAGAGACCCACGAATTCAATGATGTCGCTGTACTTGTCAACCAGATTCTTGCCCCAAAGTGTGCTTCCCCGAATGCCGGTGCCTACCAGGGCCATTTTCAGTTTGCCGCCGGAGGGTTTTCCCTCCGGTTTTGCAGTATTCACCGCAGGCGCGGCTGCCGCGGCGGCTGCCAGCGCTGTTCCGGCGGCCGCTCCCAGAAACGCCCTCCTGCTTTTTGAAATTGTATCCTGAGACATTTTTTCCTCCCGTGTTAAATGCTGACAATTAAAGAATCTCTCGAAAAGACGCAAAGGCGATAAAGATGATCCGGCAAAAAGTCGTTTTTAAAAAACACTGTCAATAAAAACAAGAGGTTATAAGCAATACATTATCAAATTTCTGACTTTTTACCGTACCATCAATAAAGAAAGAATACAGAAGTCAGATGTTAGCAGACAAAATAAAAAACAAAATAAAGAAAAACAAAAAGGAAAATGTCTGAACCACCCCTTTCATAAATATATCAATTCCAAGAATATTTACAACAACACTTGAATGTAAAGAAGAAAATGATGTATGAGAAAAGGTATTTCAAATGCTTGTTGAGTCGTGAGAACCCATCAATTTCTTATAAGATACCTGCTCATTTGTATAGATGCCGAAACGGTTTCATCGTTCCCGCGAAGCGGCAACAAGTTCGGCATGACACGTGTCATCCTGAACTCGTTTCAGGACCTAAATGTTTAATCACAGCACAATATCTTCAAAAATTCTTAATAAATGACATAACCGTATATTATTTTTCAATCATATCAGGGATTTTTCTTGCTTTTTTCGAGTATCCGCTTCATTCTTTTTGATTACCTTTAAACTATCGGACGTTAAAGTTCCATCATTCAGTTCATGGTTTTTTACTTTCACTTAAGGAGATTCTTGTGAAAAACGCGATTTTCCGGTTATTACTGCTTAGTACTATTTCCACTGGAGTTGCCATACTTCCATCGAATGCGGCACTATCATCGCCTGACAGGCTTCTCATCCCGACAGGGCCCAATGCTGAATGCGAGAAACTGGACGGCAACCTTGAAAAACTAACCTGGGATGCCAGCGGCGCACTTGTCTGGGAAGCTCCGATCGGCGACCGTGTGCTCTTCTCATTCACGCTCCCCAATGAGGCTCGGTTTGGAGATTACGGTCTTGGCAAATTCGACCTTAAAATCGAGGGCGGTCCCGCCGATGTCATGGTCTTTATAGAACAGCCCGGCCAGAAACGACGCGTCTACCGTCCCGTAGACATCATTTCACCCCGTGAAGGCTGGTATACGATCCATCTTGATCTCCGCCAGCCGGAGATGAATGTGGCAGACGCCGTCCCCAATGCCCGATGGGAAAGTTTTTTTAAAGCGGATAGACCACGGGTCACTTTTAACTTCTGGTCGGTCAAGTCCGGATATTCTGAGGAGTCCCCGACCCGTCAGATTTCCATTCGAAACGTTCGCCTTATAAAACGGTACCTCGATGTCCGGTGGAACGGCTGCGATTATACATCGAAAACCCAACCCACGGGAGAACTTGTTTTCACATATCCCATCGTGGTCGCCAATAATGACACCAAGTCCCACCGTATCTCGTCCCGGCTTGAGCACTGGAAGGGAAGGCTCTGTTCAGGTACAATTTTTCCAACTTCAAAGGCCATAGCACCCGGCGATTCAGCATCTTTCACCGCGACACTCCGTCTCCCCGCCGACCGCTCTCAGACATTGCCCGTACTTTACTGCGAGTGGTTCCTGCCGGTTTTTTCGGTGGAGGGCGTTCCCGATTCGGACGAAGGAATACTCCGGTCGAGCGATAGGATCGATCTGCCGCTCATTATCATGCCGAAACGGCTCGAAAACCCGGTCATCCTGTTCGGGCCGGACGACATTCCCGATATTCTCAAACGGTATCGGACGACGGATTGGGGAAAACGTGAGGGCGACGGCTACATAAAGCAGGCTGAAAAAATGCTCCAGGGCGATCTGAAAATCCCGGACGGTCCCGGATGGGCGGCTGCATACTATTATTGCGTCGAGCACCGCACTCCGCTCGTATACGAAGGGCCGGGTAAGCATCGCTGTCCTATTGGCGGCGAATACCGCAAAACTGATTTCATGGGCGTTGACCTCGATCTGAATTACCGTACCAACCAACATGCGGCGATGTTCACCGGGACAAAAAATCTTGCCCTTGCCTACCTTCTCACCAAAGACAAACGCTTCAGCGAAGGGGCGCTCACAATCCTGCGCCAGTACCGCGACAAGTATTTCACCTGGCCATGTCTCAATCTGGATGCCTCGACGGAAACAATCGACAAAGGCCGGGTCCAGTTCGCCAAATACATGGAAGCCATGTATATGATCAACCTTACCGAGGCATACGACATCCTCAAGGGAACCGGCGGCGTTTCACCCCGTGAGGGACGTGACCTTGAAAAGAATTTCATTATTCCCATATCGGTTGAAATGACCGATTACCGCATGAACATGCAGCACCGTCAGCAGGCCATCACGGCAAATGCCCTCGCAACCGGGTTGTGCTGCGGTCACGCCCCGCTTGTCGCCTTTGCAACCGCTAGCGATAAAAATTATCTGAGTATACGGCGGTATTTGTCAACCGGGGACGGCGTACCCAACGAGCATGGATACAACAATGACATGCCTCGGCAGTTTTACATGACCGCCATGCTCTATCGCGCCGGTATCGACACCTATGACAATATGCTCCAGCGGCTCCTCTGGGGCACCCTGTGGTGGAGCGTTCCTTTCGACCCGAAAAAATTCTCGGTTGCTTATCTCGACGCGTCGAAGCACTATCCGGATCCGCTCTTCCGCCAACTCGCCTCTCGCAATCTCATCGACGGCGAAGCTCCTCC
>JAUYCD010000270.1 GCA_030692375.1 Candidatus Latescibacter sp.
CAGCCCCATAAATCCCCCAAAGGGAGACTTAAAAGACTGCAAGACAAGGCATAATCGGTTTATTAAAAAAGTTACATTTTTGCATTTTCATCTTTACCACGAAAAGTCCCCTCTTGGGGGATTTAGGGGGCTGCCTTCCAAAATTAATAATAAGTATTTGTTTAAAAAAGAGTTAAGAAAATGTTACAGTAAGTTTGTGAATAATTCGGGATAGATATCCTCAAATGAAAATTGTTAGGTTTTATTTTAGAAGCATGACCTTTTTAATATCAACTGCATTTTCTAACTGAGCTTTACAGAAATAAATCCCGCTTGGCATTCCCTGTGCATTCCATGAAAATGAGTTGTGGCCTGCCTTTACCTTTTCATTGGTAATAGTAGCAACCCGTTGCCCGGAAATATTGTAAATTGACAATACTAAATGGGAATCACGGGGGATTGAAATTGTAAAAGTTGTTGCAGGATTAAAAGGATTTGGGAAAGGAGGATAAACAAAAAACCTTAAAGGTAAATCCTGCACCAGTGTTCGAATCCCCAATGCAACCTTTTGGCTTTCCCCTCCGGTACCTACAGCCTGAAGCCAATAATAATAGAGAACACCGTTTAGAGGAACAGCATCCTTATACTCTGCGATTCCGGCTTTTACAGAATCAACCAGTACGGTATAATTCTTCTCATAAACGATAAGCGAGTCGATTGATTTAAACTGTGTGATGGGTATCGGAGTGGTAAATGATGAATTCTGAGACCGATATATCCTATACCATTGCACTTTACCACTTTGTTCTGAAAGCGAGATTTTCCAGGTAAGATTGAGAAAATGTCCCTGATCATTTGGCACATCAGCTACTTTAACATCTGTTGGTGGTTCAATTTGAATCTTCACAGGTGAAAGTGCTATTGGAATGTAACCAAATCCATTATAAATACTATTCTTCTGCCCGTCACTCTGTCCAATTATGACTTGACCAACAGTGCTATTTACAGAATAAAGGGCATTACTTTGTTCAATCGCCCCATTTCCTATTACACTATTCGTGAGTATATAACCTGCATATGATAGATTAGCGGAAAAGCAAAGAAGTATGATAACCAATACGCAACGGGATTTATACTGCATGGCATTCCTCCACATTATTTGTTTTCAAATTTCTTCTTTTGGGCTGCGAGCTCTTTTTGCATTTGAAAGAATATTGACTCTGACGTGATTTTTTGGGCTCCGCTTCTCATTCTTTGTTCAGGATAAAGATTGGGATCTTCATCACCGGATGGCTCATATTCAAGTCGGGCTATTTCGTAACCTTTGCGTTTTGCTACAATGCGATAAGAGAATTCAGCGTTCGGGTCGCCGCTCCTCATTTTTACCTCAAACTGTGAGGTAGTTCTTTTACTCACATATAATTCCGCATCAGAATATGATTGTAAAAAAACATGATATTTTTCAGAAAGGTTAACCGTTTCGGCAAATAATGGGTCAATTGAAATTGATGTAATTCCACTTTGTAGGGTACCAAAGCCATAGTCTGTAAACCATACTTCTGTAGACTCTTCGGTATAAAGCTTGCGAGCGCCTTTTGTGGTTGCTACTATTGCATTTTTGGTTCCCCCAGAGACATAAAGACCTGTTTTTCCCGATGGGACAGAAACATAAATCCCTTGACTGTCATTCCCACTACCATAGAAAAAACCTGTTGGACCAGTACCATTTGTAGAAGCAGCAATTGCTGGAGAACTATTGATTGAATTACTAATTGTAAAAATACCGGCCCAACTACTACCTTGAGTATATCCACTCAAAGCAGGCTGTGACCCACTATTTGAAAAATCACCTGATCCTCCACTACCAAAATTATAAATGGTAAATGCATCATTGCTACTTGTAGTACTTCCAGTATATGGCAATGTTAATCCACCTGTAGAAGTTGCCGAAATTGTAAGTTTGTTGTTAAGAATACTTTGTGTGATATCAATATTGCTCCCCGCTTCTATTTTCACATCACCTTTCAAATAAGTATTGATACTACTTACCACATTTGATCCAACACCCGCGGCTGAAATTCTCACCTTGTTGTTCGTATTGGTGATGGTAACGTTATCCCCGGCCTCCAATGTGACTTGATCTTTAAAATTATTTATGCTTTTCACTACTTGACCCGCCGGTATTTTACCAGCAGTAATCACACTATCGGCTACCGATTTTGCATTAAGGCTATATGGTGATGATGTAAGTTGCATGCGGGGCGTAAGTTCGCCGCCGTCACCAATGGCGATACCGAGCCAGTATTGTTTATCGAATGAAATGTTGAGGGGTTTATTGCTTCCGAGGATAACATTCATGATGCCATTTTTCACGGATACGGATTGTTGTTCAGACCAAATACTTGTACCACCGATCGATACATCGTATAGATTGAAATTCAAAGTGTAAATTCCATCTTTCACAAACGCCCCATCATTATCCCGTATTATGCCCTGGTAACTCATTGTTTGAGGAATTTGAGCTTCAATGATCTGAAGCGACAATATTCCAATAAAGAAGGCAAGAATCAATCGTTTCATCTTTACTCTCCTTTGTTTAACAACATATACATGTAGTGTGTAATTTTATACTATATATACTTTATTGCATTTGCTGTCAAGTAAAATCTGCTAATTTTTCGGGTATGTTTGAAAATTGCGTGTTCAATATTAATGATGCGGCAAAAGTCATGGCAAACTATATTACAGTACGATAAGATATTTTTACACGTTATGGTACATTCAATTTTTAAGGAGAGACCTGTTCATGAAACTTCATATTCCAGTTTTATCGGCTTTGATCGCTTTCCCCCTTACTATTTCTCCGATGTATATTGCGGCAGCCCAGGAAAACTCCGTCCGCTGGACTCCCGAAGTTCTGGTAAAAGGCTTCAACCGGGTTGGCGGCACAACGGTTTCACCGGACGGGAGCCTGGCCGCCTATACGGTATCAGTTCCGCTCACGGAGGGGGAGAAATCGGAGTATCTCTCCCAGATTTGGATGGTTACGGCGGACGGAAAAACGAACCGTCAGCTCACCCGCGGGGAAAAATCATCCACAAATCCGGCGTTTTCTCCCGACGGCAGATGCCTGGCTTTCCTCTCCGCACGCGGAGCGGACGGATTCACTCAAATCTGGCTGCTTAACCTGAGCGGCGGCGAGGCTGAACAGATCACCTTTGGGAAATCCCCGGTGAATTCCTTCGCGTGGTCTCCGGACGGACGGCGGATAGCGTTCACCATGAATGACCCGGAAACCGATGAGGAAGCGAAGAACCGCCGTGAGAGGCGGGACTGGCGGGTGCTGGATACAAACTTTAAATACTCCCACCTCTATACGGTGACGGCGGAACCGGACAGCCGTGGCAGTCATGCGGTGAAACGGCTCACCTCCGGAGCTTTTCACATCTCCGGCTCATCCGCCGCAGATCCCCCTTTTGACTGGTCGCCGGACGGAAAGACCATCGTGTTCAATCACCAGGCGGATCCGACCCAGGACGGATGGTGGACTTGCGATATCGCATCTGTCCCTTCGGACGGTGGGGCGGTCACCCAGCTTGTGACATGGAAAGGCATGGACTTTGCCCCGCGCTATTCTCCCGATGGGAAATGGATAGCGTTTCTCTCAGATGGAAGCATTCCGAGATGGATGCGGTATTTCGATGTATTCATCATACCTTCCCAGGGAGGAGAGCCTCGGAAGCTGGCGGCCTTACCGGATGCAGTTCCGCAGCAGATTATCGGCTGGTCTGCCGACAGCCGCGATATCTTTGTCCTTGAAGCCAGTCATACCTCACGGCGGGTATTTACTCACCCGGTTAATGGCGATTCAGCCCAGTTGATTACCACCGGCCCCGGCGAAAATACCGACGTTTCTCTCAACAAAAGAGGAAACGTGATGGCGTTCGTGCACCAGGAAACGGAAAAGGCCCCTGAACTTTACATTACCGGCACTACCAGATTCAAACCGTCAAAACTGACCGACGTGAATGCCGATCTGGCAAGACTTCCAATGGGGAAAACCGAGGTGATCGCCTGGAAATCAAAAGACGGTCTGGTGATCGAAGGTCTCCTCACCTATCCGGTGAACTATGTGAAAGGGAGGCGCTGCCCGCTCGTTCTGAATGTCCACGGCGGTCCAATGGGCTTCTTCTCGCAGATATATACCGGAGCGAGCACGTTTTATCTCATCCAGCCGTTCGCGCAGGAGGGGTATGCCATCCTTCAGCCCAATCCGCGCGGGAGCACCGGGTACGGCAGGGATTTCCTCCAGGCCAATTACAACGACTGGGGATTCGGCGATTACGAAGACCTGATGTCCGGGGTGGACAAGGTCATCGAGATGGGAGTGGCCCATCCCGACAGCCTCTGCGTCATGGGCTGGAGTTACGGGGGATTCATGACTTCATTCATCGTGACCAAAACCAAACGGTTCAAAGCCGCGAGCGAAGGCGCCGGGGTGACCAATCTGATGAGCTTTACCGGAGTCACCGATATTCACACGTTTCTGCCGGATTACTTCGGTGGGGAATTCTGGGATCGCATGGATACCTATATAAAACACTCCGCCATGTTCAACATCAGGGGGGTAACCACCCCCACCCAGATTCTCCACGGCGAACAGGACAGGCGGGTTCCCCTCGACCAGAGCCTGGAGCTGTATAACGCGCTGAAACGCCAGGGCTGCCCGACCGAGATGGTGGTTTATCCCCGTATACCGCATAATCCGTCTTCCGATCCGAAATTCCTTATCGACATCGGGAACCGCCAGATAGAATGGTTTAATAAGTATGTAAGAAAAATGACAGAGTAAAAAAGTGCCTGAGTGCCTGAGTGCCTGAGTGCCTAAAAAATTGTCTGAATCTTTTTCGTTTGATTACAGGATTGACTTGATGAGATGCCGAAACAAGTTAGGCATGACACGTGTCACCCTGGTCTTTGTCTTTTACTTAGGCACTCAGGCACTTAGGCACTCAGGCACTCTCTTTTAAAAGAACAACCGCTCGCTCGGATCCTTGAGGCGCGCCCAGTTCAGTCCCAGCGGATGACGTTTGATTTCCGAGAGGTCTTTCAGGGGGACGATCTCGCCGTTTCGGATCCAGTATATCTTGATCCTGCTCGGATCGTTTTCACCCAGGCCCCGTTCCTTCGCCACCCGGGTAAACCATATCTCCCGGGGGTCCTGCCCCATGTAATAGCAGCCGACCGAGTCCACTTCGAACGGCGACAAGCCGGCGATGACCATGTTGCAGAGCTGGTCGCTGCCGATTTTGTCACGGTTCAGCTCTTCGCCGTCCAGGCCGATGATTCCTTCGATGATGTTCAACTGCGGCATCAAGATGGCGGCGTTGTCCAGCCCACGCTGGAGCCACATTTCATGCTGCATGAGCACGCCGACCCCTTTCATGAACTCCGCGAGGGCTTTGGGGTCTTTTTTTACTTTGCGATAAGCTTCCCATCCGCCTTTATCCTGGTAGCGCTGGTAGCTGCCGGTATGATCCCAGCGTTTGAATCCTGCGGCCAGATGTTTCCGGAAAGAGGCTTCGACCCGCTCCTGGAAATCGGGGTGGAAATCCCGGTCGAAATCGATCCCAGCCCGCCGCGCGTTGTGCTCCAGACTGTCCCAGGGGGTGCAGAACTGGCCGTACCCGATGGGCACGCACCCCTGGAGATTCTTCACTGTCAGCGTGGTCAGCCCGGTCAGATGGCATTTGAGAGAGGAAACATCGATCAGGAACGTATCCTTGTCCCGGATGGGACGGAAATAGGGGATGCGCTTCCAGATGAGGGAACCGGAGGTGTTCGCCCAGTTCACTTCTTCTTTCTTGAAATCGGTGAACTTGGCATACCCGGCCTCGATCATGGGAATTCCATGAGCGTCGAACGCCTGATACACTCCCCCGTTACGGTGATTTGCGGCGTTCGTGGGGCCTTCTCCTGCCATGATATTCGTGTTCCCGATTTCCCGCAGGCGCTCGGCCATGCCCCCTATGAAATCCGGAGAGGAATACACTCCGGTGGTCCGATTGTAGCAGTGTTCAGGGACATAGGTAAAATTCGGCTTGAAAAAGGTTGAGCCGCCTTTCTTTGATCCCTTGACGAAGAGTTCACCGGCGATCCTTTTCCCTTCCGAGGCCAGTTGCGGCACCGCTTCGGTGAAGTGACCGCTTGCATCCGGACGGGCGTCTACATGGGTCTCGATAAGGAAAACCGCCCGCGGGTTGTTACGGATCTCCGGCCTGATCTCCGGCGGCACATTCTTTTCTTTCCCTTTTCCCAGAATGGCAAGCGCCTCCTCGACGCCCATCCCGCCGCTCGAAGCCGCCGCCTGCGCCCGTTCGGGGGAAAACATCTCGTACATGCCGAGCGCGGTAAGGCTTCCCGTTCCGGCTGCGGCTTTCTTTATAAATTCTCTTCTGTCCATACGCTGTTCCTTTTTTATAATTTTTCGGTATCTGCCAGTATATTCACTTTTCAAAATACAAGCGCCGGTGAAAAAGAGCAAGGGTAAATAATAAGGATGAAGCGAGGCTTTTGCAAAAGTCGTGTTATACATAAAAAGAAAATGAGTTATTAAACTACAGCCCCCTATCCCTCTGTCCCTTGCCGCTTCGCGGGAACGATGAAACCGTTTACCCCCTGAAGGGGGCAAGGGAAGTCGTTGCTCTACAGTCATTGCCGCTTCGCGGGAACGATAGAACCGTTTCCTGCCCCCTCCGGGGGAAGGATGTCCGAAGGACAGAAAGGGGGCTGCTTCAAATATCGACTTTTACAAAAGGCTCGAACTTATTTTGATATTCATTGTTTTTGCTGTATTTTGGAACTATGTCGCTACTGATTTCCATATATAACAGTATATAACAGTGGTTTCCCTTTCAGCACAAGCGATTCCCTGAGGTGAGTATGGGACAAAACGATAGCCCAAAGAAGGAGCCCCGCTTCTCCCAGGAGCAGTATGATATGCTCATCCGCTGCTCAAAGAAAAAGGACATGACGGAATGGAACGAGTGGAGGGAAGCTAATCTGAGAGTGGAGATATTACTGGAAGGGGCAAACCTATGGGGAACCCATTTGGAACATGCATACCTCGAGTCAGCCCATCTGGAAAATGCATTCCTCTGGGTAGCCCATCTGGAACATGCAAAATTATATACAGCAATTCTCGATGATTCGACTAGAGTATGGAATTGTACAGTCGATCGAAATACAGATTTTCGCGGTGTTGGCCTGGGAAATATTCGCATAGACCCGGGAACCAGGCAGCTTCTGGAGTATAACATCCGGCGCATGAACTGGGAGGATTGGTATAAAAAGCATAATTGGTGGAATTGGCCGGTAAAATTTTTCTGGTGGACTTCGGATTATGGTCGTTCAACCGGACGGATTCTCGGTGTTTTTTTCGGTTTCGCCGTGCTGTTTTCTGTTTTTTATTACCTCTGCCCGAATACTTTGGATGATCTGGTTGAAGCGGGTACAAGCAACCCGGAATGGATGAAATGGTTCAGATCGCTCTATTTTTCGATAGTCACCATGACCACGCTCGGTTTCGGCGACATTCACGCCCGTTCTACTTCTTTCTGGGGCCACTTCTTTATTATTTTGCAGGTTTTTCTCGGTTATATCATCCTTGGCGCGCTGGTAACCCGTTTGAATATATTGTTCACTGCCGGAGGTCCCTCCGCCAGGTTTGCGCCTGAGTATATACCTCCAAAAGAAAAAGGTTCGGAATCTGATTTCCCCGGACACAAGGCCGATGCAGAATACTAAATTCCTGGTTTGGAAACAAGAATACAGCGTGGGAATTGAGCATCTCGATTCACAGCATCAGCAAATATTCGCTATCATTGATTGTCAAGTATGCTCCTGATTGCCTCTATGATTCGTAAGGCCGCCTGAATCGCCAGTTCGGTATCCTGTTGCGATACGTGCGCCAAACCTCCATAGTCACCTATACCCCGTAACTCAAATAACCAGGACTCCTTCCCGTTTCGCGTTCCGGAAAAGTTGAAAGCGGCCCTGCTCAAAATCCGTAAGGAAAACCGGTTTGACGGAAATCAACCGGTCGGTTTCCAGTTGAAGGGGGTACAATATCTCGATGATTCTGCGGAGTTCAAGAAAATAATCAATCGGCTCATCCAACAACACCAAGAGGTCGATATCGCTCTCGGGGCCAGCCTGGTCACGAGCAGTGGAGCCATAGAGTACCAGCCCCTTGAAATGTGCGCCGTAGTGGTGTTCGAGAAGGGTTTTGCACCCATTGAGAATGTCTTGAATTGTTTCCATATCATTATTATTGCGATGGATGATACCGATGCGCAAGATATTTTTTTTGTATTCGAGCGTTCAAGAGGCAAGATAGCGGTAGCATGGTCATTGGAACTGAACTACATCCACGTGTAGGATACATAAGTGTTGAGCAAATAATGCCCTAAGGAAAGTTTGCACATTATGGGCGCTTGGTTGGGATAGTCAGGCACATTTTTCTGAATTGACTTATCGGAAAAATTTTCGTTATTTATCTTCGATTTCACAGATATCTGTGAAGGAGCAAATAGATATTGGAACGAGTTCAGGATGACGTGTGTCATGCCGAACTTGTTTCGGCATCTATTCTCAAAATAATATGCAATCAATTCTTCCTTAATCTATAGTATTCTTCTTCATTTGTTTCCTCGAATTCTTAAAGCGACTATGACAGTTGTTTATTGGTGCATTGCGATAGTTTTTTTAACCGGGCTGGGGGCGGCGGCATTCACCCTTTTTTTCGACCAGTCGATTCTGGTGAGAAAAGGTACTTTCTGGCGGGCTGAAACCACCGAAAAAGTCGTGGCGTTGACCTTCGATGACGGCCCATCTCCTGAATGGACGGTCCCAATTCTGGATGAGTTGAAAAAGGCCGATATTAAAGCCACTTTTTTCATACTCGGAAAACAGGCGGAGCGCTTTCCCGGCCTGGTGCGCCGCGTAATGGAAGAAGGCCATGAGATCGGCAACCATTCCTGTTCTCACCGCAATCTCCTTTTCCGAAACCGCCGTTTTCTTGAAACGGAGATCAAGGGCGCTGAAACAAGCATCCGCAACGCCTGCGGTGTGACCACGAAATATTTCCGTCCGCCCAAAGCCTGGCTGTCCGGCTTAGGAAAGAAAACGATAGAGGAAATGGGGTACCGGGTAATATTATGGACCCTCAGCTCAAAGGACTGGGCTTTCTTCGACGAGGCATGGATCGTGCGGAGAATCCTGAAGAACATCCGGCCCGGCGCCATCCTGCTTTTCCATGACGGCGGAGGGGTTTTCGGCCCCGATGGAGGAAACCGCAGCGTGACCGTAAAATCCATTCCCATGCTGGCGGAGAACCTGAAATCGGACGGTTACCGGTTTGTAACCATTCATGAATTGATAACCCTGCATGAGCATGATTGAAATTATCCGTACACATCGCGCTGTCCTTTTCCTCATTGCCGCATCATATTTTTTCTTCATGTTCGGGAACGGCATCCTCAGTCTCACCGAGCCCGACGAAGTTTTCTATTCCCAGACCGCCCGTGAAATGACCCAGCAGCACAGCTTGTTTACACCCTACCTGTTCGGCCAGCCCCAGTTTGAAAAACCCGTACTCTTTTACTGGCTTCTCCAGGCGTCATATGCACTCCTCGGGGAAACGAGTTTTGCCGCGCGCTTCTTTCCGGCTCTGTTCGCGGTCTTAGGGCTCCTTGCTGTATACTGGCTCGGCATCCTGGGCTTCCGGGACAGAAAGAAAGCATTTTTTTCTGCTCTCCTGCTCATGAGCTCCGGGTTGTATGCGGGGCTGGCCAGAACCGTGCTGATCGACATGGTTTTCACCGTGCTGATTCTCTATGCGCTCCTGTCTTTTTTCTGGGCGTATACCCAAAGCGAGAGAAGGGGCGCCGGGATGATTCTTTTCTTTGTCTTTTCGGCCCTGGCCGTTCTGGCAAAAGGCCCGCTGGGAGCGGCTATAACCCTGGGCACAGTGGTGTCATTTCTTTTTATCAAACGCAATATGAGGTTTCTTTTCAGCCGGGAATCGCTCCGGGGGGTTACTGCTCTTTTTGATCATCGCTCTTCCCTGGTACATCCTCATGATTCATCGCTATGGTTCGGTGTTTACCCATGAATTTTTTATTAATGATCATATCAGACGATTCTTTGAAGCTGAACATCACGCAAACGATACCTTGTACTTTTATCCGCTTTCCATCGTTTACTGCCTGTATCCCTGGGGATTGTTTGTCATTGCCGGACTGATTGCCGCCTTGGTAAATATTCGAAAGAATACCGGGAATATAGATGTGTTCCTTTTATGCTGGATTTCCGTTGTCTTCGTAATCTTTTCCCCTGCCCATTCCAAGCTTGTTTCCTATATTTTCCCCCTGTATCCCGCACTTGCGCTCATCGGGGGAAACTTCATCATGGAAAAAATTACTTCTCCACAGTCAGGGCGGCTCTTTTTCGGTCTTTCACTGGGAACTTTCCTTATTCTGCTATTGATACCGGCCGCAATCGTGGTGGTTCTTGTGAAATTCCCCTTTTATCTTTCATCGGTTGTACCTGCCTATGCATACCTGATCATTACACTTGCCATCTCTCTTGTGTACCTGTATTTCATTGTGCGGAAACGGTACATATTTGGATTAGGGGTGCTGGCCGGATACCTGCTCGTGATACTGTCCTCCCTCCTGTTTGTCTCTGGGGATATAGAACCCTATGTATCCTCTTATAAAGCATGTGCATACCTGACCCGGAACTATACGGTGGACAGCGTCATCCTCAGTTCCAAAACATATGCGCGGGGAGTCCGTCATTTCACAGATAAAATGGTCGCGGTGAACGGTATCCGCACCGGCGATTTCTTCAGCCCGCATCCCATTCCGTTCCTCAAAACGGAAGAGGAGGTGAAGGATTTTCTCCGGACTCAGCCGATCACCTGCTGCGTGGTAACGAAATCATCAGCGAAACAAATCCAGGGGCTTGCCGGTACTGAATTCACGGTCAGGGAATTGAATGTCATCGGAAACAGGTATGTTATCGAGGTCAGGAGGACAGAATCGAAAAGATAATTTCTCGCAAAGTTCGCAAAGTAAATAATGAAAAAGCCTTTTGCAAAAGTCGTTTTTAAATTAAAAAATGATAAGTTTTTATTACATCAGCCCCCTAACCCTCAATCCCTTTCCCCTTGAAGGGGGCAAGGGAAGTCGTTTCTCCACTTTCTGTTCCTGCCCCCTCCGGGGGAAGGATGTCCGAAGGACACGGGGTCCCCGCTCGTACGAAGTACGTGCGGGGTGGATTGAAGGGGGCTGCTTCAAATATCTACTTATGCAACTGGCTCGAAAGTATACAGAATTCAGAAACAAGAATACAAAAAAGAACGTATTTGAACGGAGAACTTGTCTTAAAATCCTGTTAATCATGTCCTGTCAAAATTTTTTCATTTACTCTTTAATACTGTAACCATGTCATGAAAACGTGTGTAATTATTCCCGCTTACTGTGAATCCCGCACGATAGGGGAAGTACTGAGGCAAGTGCGCGCCTTCGGTCTGGATGCCGTGGTGATCGATGACGGCTCCGATGACGGAACCGACATTACAGCCCGTGAAAACGGCGCGCTGGTGATCATCAATGAAACAAACGAAGGGAAGGGCGCATCCCTCGCCAAGGGATTCTCCCATGCCCTGTACCGTGGATACGACGCGGTCATCACCATGGATGGCGATGGCCAGCATCTGCCGGAGCATATTCCCGAATTCATCCGCCTGGCTGAATCTAAGGGTCACGGCATCCTGATAGGGAACCGCAGGGGCGATTCCGGGGAAATGCCTTTCGTGCGCCTGCTCACCAATCGGTTCATGTCCTGGCTGATTTCCAGGATCATTCATCAGGAGATTCCGGACAGCCAGTGCGGTTTCCGGTTCATTAAAAGGGAAGTGCTGGAACAGATCAGCCTCCGGACCTCCAAATTTGATGCGGAATCTGAGATACTTTTTCTTGCTTCGGATCTGGGTTTTACCATAGGATCTGTCCCGATCAAAACGGTTTACAGCGGAGAAAAAAGCAAAATCAATCCCCTGATCGACACCTTTCGTTTCCTCCGGCTGGTACTCCGTATTACTAAACACCGTCTGAAGAAATAAATCCCATCTTAAAATATGAGGTTTTTGCAAAAGTCGTTTTTATACTTAAAAAATGCAAATTGTTAACTTTAGCCCCCTAACCCTCAGTCTCTTTCCCATGGGGGGCAAGGGAAGTACGTTGCCCAACAGTCTTTTCCTACCCCCTTCAGGGGGAAGGATGTCCAAAGGACAGGAAGGGGGCTTCGTAAAATAATATGACTTTTGCATAAGCCACTGCAGTAAACAGAATTTACTGTTGGACCTCGATAGAGAGCGCTTTCCGTGTTGCGCCCCTGACAGTTTTGACAGCCATTTCATCTGGATTAAGTATCACTTCGTACGGTTTTCCGGAAAGAGTCACCCGCACTCCAAGCGATCCAGAGACTTTCGCTCCATTCTCATCGACAACATCGAACCTTTCGTACCGTGAAAGCTTAGACTCGCCGCGATTTGGCTCGAACAGAACAACAAAGTCTGCATTACGGGCTTTGCGGCTCAAGAGGAGGAATTCTTTTTCAGGCCCACGGTACTGGCGCGACCATTCGAAGCCGTGAACCGCTTCGACCGACGCGGTGTTGAGGACCCTCATGGCAAGGTGGAGATCATCTTTCGCTCCTTTCCCGGAAAGCAGCCAGTCGCAGCCGAAATCTTTGCTGGTGACCGCCGACGAGAGATTCTGCACCATCTCATAGCCTTCGGTCTTACCGAGCGGTTCTGGCCGCGGTTTCATATCGAGATGAATGCCCGCAAGCCCGTTCGACTTATCAGGGACACCGTGGAACCAATGATCATATATATGTTCCTTGTCCGACCGAAGCAGGTCAAGCACAAGATACGCGCCGTCCAGCACACAGACCGCCCGCCAGATCTTCACACCGGGATAGATACGGTCGTTACGGGTCAATGTCGATGCTGCATCCGGACCGTCCTCGAATGTTATCTGCTCCGAAGCGTGCGGCATATAGTGATCCTTGAAATAATCCTTCATGCCGGATTGGTTGGCGCGGTCGACAACGATAGTGGAATGTGAGGCCGACTGTATCTGCCATGCATGATGGAGATCGGTCGATCCCCATGCGAAATGACCCGGATAACTCTGGCAGTTGTATCCTCCGAAGAAGAGCCCCAGCGAAAGCACTGAGAATGAACCACGGTTGTCCGGTATACCCCACTTGAATTCTGCGTCCATAGTGCCGTTTTCCCATGGCCGTCTGAGGATGCTTAAGCCGGAATAGGGAAAGTTCACCGATGGTGGACGCCCGAATTCAACCTTAGCGCCATTGAGAGGAGGAGCTTCGCCGTCGATGAGATTGCGAGAGGCGAGTTGGCGGAAGAGCGGATCCGGATAGTGCTTCGACGCGTCGAGATAAGCAACCGAGAATTTTTTCGGGTCGAAAGGAACGCTCCACCACAGGGTGCCCCAGAGG
>JAUYCD010000271.1 GCA_030692375.1 Candidatus Latescibacter sp.
GATGATTTCGCTCTGTTCGTTGCGCTCAAGAAGGAATTCGGCGGAGCGGTATGGAGCGATTGGCCTTGTGAGCTCCGCGACCGGGAACAGAACGCCATGAAAAATGCGGAAGATTGTTTTGGCGAGGCTGTCGGCTATACAAAATTCCTTCAGTATGTGTTCTTTAAACAATATACAGCGCTGAAAGACTACTGCCGTGAGCGGAATATCCAGATGATCGGCGACATTCCCATCTATGTGAATTACGACAGCCCGGATGTATGGAAAAATCCGGAGCTTTTTAAGCTTAACGAATGGAAAAAACCCGCTTTCATCGCCGGAGTCCCGCCCGATTATTTCAGCGCCACCGGACAGCTCTGGGGAAATCCGGTCTATGATTGGGATGCGTTGAAAAAACAGGGGTATCTCTGGTGGATACGGCGTTTCGAGCATAATTTCAACCTTTTCGATCTGGTCAGAGTGGATCATTTCCGCGGATTCATCGCTTACTGGGAAGTCGGTGCCGGAGAAAAAACAGCGGTAAATGGGAATTGGATCAAGGCGCCGGCGGAAGATTTCTTCAAAACGCTCCTGAGACGGTTCCCTGTGTTTCCCGTACTCGCGGAGGACCTGGGAGTCATCAACGCCGATGTCCGTGAGATCATGCGCCAGTACGAATTTCCGGGCATGAAAGTACTGCTGTTCGCTTTCGGCGGCGCACCGGCAAAAAATCCCTATACTCCGCACAATCATGTGAAAGACTGTGTAGTCTACACCGGCACCCACGACAACAATACGGTGAAGGGATGGTTCGAAAAAGATGCCGGAAAGGAAGAGAAAGAGAATTTTTTCCGCTACCTGGGACGCACTGTTCCTCCGGAAGAGATATCCGGTGAATTCCTGCGCATGGCCATGATGTCGGTCGCCAATACCATCATCATTCCGGTTCAGGATATTCTTAACCTGGGTGCGGAGGCGCGCATGAATACTCCTTCCACCGCTTCAGGGAACTGGAAATGGCGGCTGGCGCCGGGCGCCCTTACTCCGGAGATTGCCGCGATGTTGAAAGAACTGACTGAGATTTACGGAAGGGATTAAAAATGCTTATAGATACATCATCCAGGAGGATTCATGCCAGCGAATGAAAAAGCAGTTCTACTCTTTGCCGAAGCCGCTGTGGAAAGTCTCGAAGCGGAGAAAACTTTGCCCGCCAAGTTCAAACGTATTCTGAAAAAGTGCTGCCTGCCTGCGAAAGTCTCCGGGAAGACGGTGGCGGTCAAGATGCACCTGGGTGAAAATATTGGATTTACCACCATTCACCCGGTGTTCGTGCGGATTCTGGTAGAGGCGCTCTTTGAAGCCGGCGCCAGGTCGGTAAAAATTCTCGACGGCAGGGCGCAGAATGGGCTTGCACGGGGCTATACCCGTGAAGTGCTGGGGTGTCCGGTGGTTTCCTGTTTCGGAGAGAGCGGCAAGTATCTCTATTCCGAACAGATCGGGTTCAAAGACCTTGATGTTGCCCTTCTTTCCGGCGAGGCGCTGGACAGCGATGTATTCATCGACCTTGCTCATGTGAAGGGGCACGGCGCCTGCGGATTCGGCGGCGCGTTGAAAAATATCGCCATGGGTCTCGTACCTCCTGAAACGAGGAGCAAACTGCACCATTTGGAGGGCGGAATAACTGTCGACACTTCCAAGTGCATATTCTGTCTGAAATGTTTCGAAGCCTGCCCCAACAGCGCCATAACTCCGGATAAAGAGAATAAAGTGATTTCCATCTTTCATCACCATTGCACCTACTGCCAGCACTGTGTCATGATCTGTCCCCAGGGCGCAGTCACCATGGAAGGCCATCAGTTCCGTGATTTTTCACGGGGTATGGCGCTGGTGACCGCGGCGGCGCTGAAGAAATTCGCTCCCGAAAACCTCCTGTTCATCAATTTCCTCACCAATATTACCATGTACTGTGACTGCTGGGGGTTCAGTTCCCCCTCCCTGGTTCCCGATATCGGCATTCTCGCCGGTGAGGATATCGCAGCCATAGACACCGCCTCTCTGGACATGATTAAAAGCGAGAACTTTCTCCCAAGCGGCCTTCCGAAAGACCGAAAGCTGGGCGAAGGCAGGCACCTGTTCGAGCAGATTCACGGCAAGGATCCTTATATCATGCTGGAGTATTTGAAAGAATACTATCCCTGCACGAGCGGGTATGAATTGGAAATGGTGAGGTAAAAAGACAAACTCACCAGTAGGGTGGTAGAAAGGGGGATCAAGGGGTGAGTTATCTTCAATTTTCATGCCCTCAAAAATATCTTTTTCCGGTACAGAATATACAGGAACAGCCATTTCATCGCGATGACGCACACAGTAAGGAACAGCGATCTATAGCTTCCCAGGCGCCCGGCAAATTCGTGTACGAAGACGGTCACGATCAAGCCGAAATCGAAAATTCCCTGCGCAAAATAGATGGTGATGGAATTAAGGCCGACCACCACGAACGGGAACGACCATTTCCGGTAGCCGCGTACATCTATCAGCCAGTAGAACAGGGCTAAAAGAAGGATGCTTATTCCTCCGGCGAAAAGCGCAAACGAGCTGGTCCAGAGCAGTTTGTTGATGGGGAAGATGATATTCCAGAGGAGGCCGAGCGCTAGACAGGCTGCCCCCGCCCCCACTAGACCAAGGACCTTCCGGTTCGGGGAAAGCTCCCTTCTGAGCCACCCGCCGCTCAGTACACCCAGGAGCGTGGTGGCCACCGCAGGAAAGGTGCTCATGATGCCTTCGTTGTCATAGAGCCTGGTACGAAGCTGGCCGGGAAGGTACATCCGATCCAGCCAGCTTGCAAGGCTGCCTTCCGGAGTGAACACCCCGGCGCCGTATCCGGGCACCGGAATAAACGTCATGGCGAGCCAGTAGCCGATGAGCAGCGCCCCGGCCCATATCGCCTGCCGCCGGAAGTCGAAGTTCATAACAATGAGCGAGGCGAAAAAATAGCAGAAAGCGATGCGGGGCAGAACTCCCGTGTACCTCAGGCCGCCGAGAGAGCCAATGAGCTTGGCGTTGATGATCATCCCCAGGAAGTACAGGATGAAGGTGCGTTTCACTATCTGGATGTACATATCTTTCCGTGAATCGCCGCGCTCCAGCCTTTTTGTCAGGGAGAACGAGAGGCTGACTCCGACAATGAACAGGAAAAGAGGAAAGATAAGGTCCTCGAAGGTGAAACCATGCCATTCGGAATGCTGAAACTCCCGGGCAATAGCCAGGGTGAACGGGGTGTGCGCCCTGGTCATGAGGCTTGCAACAAGAGAGCTGCCTCCGATGATCCAGAACATGTCGAACCCGCGGAGTGCATCTACCGAGAGCACCCGTCCCTGCGGAAGGCGATCCTGGTATGTGGGCATGGGGATGGTTTCCTTTACTTCTTCTTTTCTTTATACAAATCGGTGTAGCTGGTGAGCACAATCCCCTTTTTCTTTATCAGCGCTTTTACCTCCGGGTCAAGGAGCACCGCCAGCTCCCCCGCACGGTGAGCGCCGACGCCGCCGTCGGTGAACCGGTCTTTAGGGGCGGAATGGACGAGCGCGTTCTGTTCGGGCGACTCGATCCCGATATGGCAGACCCAGAGCCACAATCCCGGTTTGAGCGCTTCAAGCTGTTTCATCGCCGACTCTTTCTTCTGCGGCACAGGAGTCATATAGACTCCGCCGAAACGGGTTTCATTCATCATTCCGGAAATGGGCACATTGTATTCTTTCCCCAATTTAATCACAAGGTCTTCAAGTCCCGGATAGCCTTTGTAGGAAAAATAATGGGCGTCAATATACTGGACATTGATGCCTTTTCTCTTGGCAAGCTCGATCTGAGCACGGAATTCAGCTTCGATTTCCTTTATGTTCGGTTTTCGTGAAAACAGCGAATCCGGATGGGTGTAAAAAAAGCCGTCACTATCAACCATGGTGGGCACCTTATCCCAGGGGAGAACCGGTCTCCATCGGCATCCGATCCATTCACCGCACAAAGTCAGGTGGACCCCAGTGCACCAGCGGGGATTCTTTTTACACAGATCGGCGGCGCCTTCGAACCACGGTGCTGGGACCTGGATCGCTCCGGAGGTCAGCACACCCTCGTTGAATGCCTTCTCGAAAGCGGCCAGGGAACCCTGGGTCATTCCCATGTCGTCGCCGCGCACGATCATGCGGATGCTCTGGGAATGTGAAGCGCACGGGATGAAGACAAGAGCAAGAACAAGTAAAACTGTCGCTGTAAAAAACTTCCCGAACACGTGTTTCATGATTCTGCCTCCAAGGGAAAGGGTTGATTAACTGTCTGAACCACTGATGCGAATGATTACTGGATTTACTTGATTTTTTTATGAATACATCATGGAAATCCGGCAAAAAGTATTTTTGTATTATTTAAAACATAAGAATACCATTTAATCTTTATTTTGGAGGTAACTCACCCCTTGATCCCCTCTCTTTATAAGAGAGGGGTACGACTACAGCGTTGGTAATTATGTTGATAATACATAGTTTAAGAAGCAGATGGTTCTCCCCCTCTATTTTCAAGAGAGGGGGTCAGGGGGTGAGTTCTTTCAATAACTTATACTATACAATAAATCAGATAATATTGTCTTGTCGTTCTGAAAATAACATTCACTGTGACTTTTTGCCGGATCATCATCATGGAAATCCTTAAAAAAACTCTGTTTAATTGATAGATGCCGAAACGGTTTCATCGTTCCCGCCAAGCGGCTACTAGTTCTGCATGACGTCATCCTGAACTCGTTTCAGGATCTAAATGATTTTTAAAACCAACTTTTTCACAAGCCTTTTAAATCCTGTGAATCATGGTTCAGAATTCCCTTATTTTTCCGGCTCGACCACATTGATGGTTTTCCCGGCGGCGACATTTTTCACCTCTGCCTCACGGCCGGTGGCGGGGAATTTAACCACTACATCGCAGGCAGGCGCTTTCCCCAGACCGAAATGAACCTGGAGTGGATTGCCGGGGAACGTGCCGTTTCCGGCGGTTATTTCACGCATCCCCAGGAGAGATTTCGCATCCCTGCTCTTTCCGGCGGCATAGATATACACACGGGTCATGACCGCCGACCGGTTCGATTTCACTCCCCGCACATTGACTTTCAGGTAATTGGAGGTGTTGGTTTTGTTTTTGAACAGTTTCCACTCTCCGGGATTGTTTACCCCCACATTACGCCAGTTCCCGGTAACCAGTTCCAGGTCGCCGTCGCCGTCCAGATCGCCCAGCGCGCAGCCATGAGCATAGAACACCGCGCCGCCGGTTTTTTGCGCCGATTCGGTGAATTTTCCCTTCCCGTTGTTGATGAAGAGGAGGGCGTCCCACATGCTGTTGGTCACATAGATGTCCAGATCGCCGTCATTGTCCACATCACCCATGGTGCAGCCGCGGGAATTGGTGGCAATATCCACACCCGCCTCTTTTGAAATATCGGTGAAAGTGCCGTCGCCGTTGTTGTGAAACAGCGTGTTTTTTCCGAAAGCATTGTCCGCAGCGGCGCCCCTTCCGGTGCTGTTGCCCAGGAAGAGATCCATGTTGCCGTCGTTGTCCACATCACCCCAGAAGCAGGATACATCGTACCCGTTGGCTTTCATGCCGAGTTTCTCTGTCACCTCGGTAAAATGGAGGTTGCCGTCATTATGGTACAGGCGGCGGGTGTTCATATCATTCTTGTCGTTGAGGTTGCCGACATACAGGTCCGGGAGGCCGTCATTGTCGTAATCGCAGAAGGCGCAGCAATACCCGTTGCCGGTATCTGCCAGGGCGGCTTCTCTGGCGACATCCTTGAAAATTCCCTTTCCCATGTTGAGATAGAGCGAGTTTGCGCATTCGGGCCCGCTCCGGTATCCGCCCTTGGCCACAAAGATATCGAGAAGACCGTCGCCGTTCACATCAGCGGTGGTAACCCCGCAGGAATAGTTGAATTCCAGTCCGGTCACCCCGGCAGCCGCCGCCTTGTCCACGAACACCCCTTCACCGCCGAGAAAGTAGAGGGCGTTAGGCTGTGACAGGATTCCCCGCTGTTCGGAGGCGTTTTCAACATTATTGGCGACAAAAAGGTCGATGAGGCCGTTGTTGTCGAAATCCGCGAACACTGCGCCGTGGGTGTCATAGGGATTTCCCACCCCTGTCGCTTCGGTGACATCGACAAATTTCAAGTTTCCCTGGTTCTGGAACAGCTTGTTTCTGGCATAGACAACGCCAAGATAGATATCCAGGTCGCCGTCACTGTCGAAATCAGCGAGGGCTACACACTTGCCATGCCCTATATGACCGAAACCTGATGAGAGTGTAACATCCTCGAATAACACGCCGTTCAGCGCCAGGTTATGCAACGCCTGCGCCAGCGCCGCGGCTGCCAGAGCCAGAGTGACCAGAATAACGAAAACAATCCGCATTGTTCCCTCCAAAGAAATAGATGCTAAATATAGTTTGGTATGTCACTACAAATAGAGATGACGCAACGGTTGCTAAAAGATGCGCTGCGCTTTCATCGTTACCGCGAAGCGGCAACAAGTTCGGCATGACAAGGTCACCCTGAACTCGTTTCAGGGTCTATAATATACCGGTCGTGTTTCCATGTAATCGAGGATATATTCCTCCCTGCGCATCGCACCGGTGGCGGTCAGGCTGCCGAGGCTGATTGCTGCCGCCGCTGTGGCGTATTTCAGGCTCTTTTTTTCCCCCCATCCCTGGTGGATGCCGTGGAGGAATCCGGAAGCGAATGCATCCCCTGCCCCGGTATTGCCGGCGTATTCCTCGCGAGGGACGGGGAAAATGGGCTGTTCGATCAATCCCGTTGATGCGCTGTAGAGATAGTTCCTCCCCCGGTCGCCGCAGTGCACCACAGCAGTTTTCACCCCGTACTCCTCAACAAGAGAGCGCGCCGCACGCTTTTCATCGGCGAGGCCGGTTATGCCTTCGGCCTGGTCTTCCCCGATGGACAGAATATCGACATGGCGGAGGGTATTCCGGAACCGTTTGAATTTCCACCATTTCTCACGTTTGGGGGTGACGAAATCAAGGCAGGTGATGATTCCCATGGCCCGTATTTTTTCAAGCGCCCGGCCGATCACCGCCCCGTATTCGGCATCTTCACGGTCGAAGAGAGGCATGAGAAGGGAGTAGCCGAGCATCACGATTTTCAACCCTTCGAGGGCATCATACATGATGTCCGAAGGCCCGAAATCGCCCATGGCCCCGAAGTAATGCCGGAATGTACGGTTGACTGTGCCGCTGCTGTCACGGATATAGAGCACATTGGTCACTGAGGTCGGATGTTCCGGGACGGCTGTGAGGCTGGCATCCGTAAGGCCGTGCGCGACCAGGGCGGCGCGGATTCTCTGTGCGTTCTCATCCTGGCCGATCTTGCCGAATACCCGGATGGGATAGGACGCCCCCATATCAGCCAGGTTGAAACTGTTGTTGAGAACCATTCCTCCGGTGGAGTACTCGATCTTCTCGGATTCGTAATCGTCCCCGGTCAGATAGCGCCAGCCGTCGGAGTATACCACATTCCCCGGCTCCAGAACTTCCGAGACCACATCGACTACGACGCTGCCGACAAAACCGATCCCGTTCTTCTCAGCCATTTTTTTTGATGACCTCAAAAACCGCCCGGGCAATCATGTCGGCAATATACCTCTCATCGGGTATGACCACAGACCGGAAAGAGGGAGCAGGTTCTTTGCCCGGTACAACGGGTTTTGCCGACTGCCCCGAAAACCCGCAGGAACAGTGCGAGGGGCAGATATCCCCGGTGAGCGTACAGGCATCGGCGCTCCCGAACACCCTGAGGCGGTCCATGACCACTTCCCGGATGCGGTTTTTGGCTTCCAGGAGCAGATCATGGAGGAGATAATCGTCCGATTTTCTCAAAAGCTCGCGAACCCGGTCGGCGGCCAGCTTGTTCATCTCGGTGAAAAAGTTGATCTTGCGTATACCCAGAGCCACAGCCCGCCGGAAATCGTCATCCGAAATGCCCGAACCGCCGTGGAGGACCAGGGGCGCCCCCACTCGGCGCTTGAGCGCAGAGATGAGGTCGAAATCCAACTCCGGCTCGCCTTCATAGAACCCATGAGCGTTTCCGACCGCCACCGCCAGGGCATCGACGCCGGTCTCCGCCACAAACCGCTCCGCCTCGTCGGGATTGGTGAAATATTTGCGTTCCGCACGCGCTTTCCCGCCGCCCTCCGCGCCGCCGACCCTGCCCAGTTCTGCCTCAACACTCACCCCGACAGAATGCGCCATCTGCACCACCAGCCGGGTTTCGGCGATGTTCTCTTCCAGGCTTTTCTTCGAGGCGTCATACATGACCGCCGAAAAACCGCAGCGCAGCGCCCGTACCACCGTCCCGAACGAGAGGCCGTGGTCAAGGTTCAATACCACCGGCACACAGACATTGTCCGCCATATACCGGATGGCGGGAGTGATCTGCTCGATGTTGACATAGGGGAAATGCGCCTCGGCGATGTTTATTATCACCGGTGAGCGCATCTTCTCGGCGGCTTCGAGGATACCGTTCAAGAACTCCAGGCTGACCACGTTGAACGCGCCCACCGCATAGGAGTGCTTTTCGGCGTGGTTGAGCAGGTCGATGGTGTTAACCAGTCCCATGAATATTCCTTTACTTCATAATCGGCGTTTCTTTGGTAATCTGACGTTTGGAGAGATCATCGCCCCAGTTACGGTCGGTGTCGGTAGCCTGGGGATACTGGGCGCAGACTACCATGACCTCCAGGTTTTCTTTTGAATTGTTATAGATGCCGTGAGAATCGGTGACAGTGCAGGGGATGGCATCTCCGGCCTTGACCGCAAAGGTAAGTCCGTTCACTGTGGAGAGGCCGCTTCCCTCGACGATGTAATAGATCTCCTCGATGCTGTTATGCTGATGGTAGCCTATGGAGGTTCCCGGCGGCAGGAGGCAGTGATCCACGAAATACCAGGGCGTCTTGAACGCGGGTTTGGACCAGATTCTCCGAAAGAGAAGCGTTCCCGCGCCGCCGTGCGCGCCAGACACCGGGTTGAGAAGAATGCGGTCAAGGTTTCCCCAGAGGAACGGCGCAGGAGATTCCACAACAGCCTTGGAGAGATCGTCGCCGTAATCGACGTTGTCGTATTTGCCTTTCACCATGCCCACCCCGACATTCATCCACTGGACATCCTGATCGGTGTCGTTATAGATGCCGTGGGAGGAGCCGGCGCTGCAAAGCACCATGGACCTTCCGGGAAGCTCTGCGGTATGGCCGTTCACCGTGAACTGGGCGCGGCCGTCGAAGATAAAAAACATCTCCTCCATGTTACGGTGGATATGTTCGCCGATACCGGCGTGGGGCGGTATGACGCCTCGGTGCACGAACAGGATGTTTGTTTTGAACACATCACCGCTGAGAAGCTCCATGTATCTGAATATTCCCGCGCCGCCGTGGGCTTTCGGGGCATCTTTGAATCTGGCGGGATCGGTTCGTCCGAAAACCGGACGGTTTCTGGTTTCGGTCGCTCCGACAGTGGGCGGAGTAGCCACGGCGGATTTTTCGGCGGCCTGCTGGGCGAAACCGACAGTTCCCCCGGTTACGGTCAGGGCAAGGAAAAGAAGAAGCGCATTGTTTGTATGTCTCATGGGACACCTCGCATGAAAGGGATTTTTATTTTCATTCTAAACGGGAACCTGACTGTTTTCAGGGAAGATACGAGAAACTCTCTTCAGTTTCAATGTATTTATTGGAGAAAATAACTTGACAGGGCGTCATGGTGGATATACTTTTTCATCTCAATACCATCGAAGAGGCCAGATAAGTACACCGCTTTTCACCCTGTACCGAAAGAGAGGAACTGAATGAAAAAGCTGTTGGTTGTTCTTGCCGTGGTATCCGCGCTCGTACTGACCTTCGGCTGCCAGCAGAAGGCACAGACTCCGGGAAATTCGCCCGCTCCGGCGGTCGGCGCCGCACCTGCCGTCATCGATTCGGCCGCCGCCGCCAAGATCAGAGAAGAGCTCACCGCCGCCCAGATGAAATACGCCCAGGCCTGGAACGCCAAGGATATCAACGCCATCAGCGACGTATGGTCGCATGACGCCGACATCATGTTGATTCCGCCCGCTACCCGTGACCGTCTGGTCGGATTTGACGCGGTCAAAAAGTGGTATCAGGATAATTTCGATGCAATGGACAAGATCGATTTCAAAATCCACGAGCTGATGATCAAGGTTACCCCCGACGGCAACTCCGCAGTCATCACGTACTATGTAGAAAATGATTTTACCGACAAAGCCACCGGAAAAGCGGTCAAGATGACTCCACGGGTCTGTGTTATAAAGACCAAGGAGAACGGCCAGTGGAAGCAGATTTACGGCGATGCTTCGTTCAGCGTGGCAGAGCTGACCAAAGCGAAGCCCGCCCCGGCCAAAAAAGCCGCACCTAAGAAATAGTTTCCCCGGCATAAATCCATACAAAAAGCCTCCTTTGTCCGTGGGAGGCTTTTTTTAATTAAAAGATGGAGAGAGAAATATCAGGTAAAGCTCTTGACAGAGAAAAGAATTGTGGTATTTTGATACACATATATTGACGTCGAACATTTTTAAAAGGAGATATGAAATGCCCGTCAAAGACGCTGCAAAAAAGGTAATAGATTCATTACCGGATGAAGCTACCATGGATGACATCATACACGCCCTTTATGTCAAAACCAAATTTGAACGCGGGGAACGAGAAATTAGAGAAGGAAAGGGAATCTCGCAAGCAGAGGCCAAACAGAGGCTGAAAAAATGGGGCAATTAATCTGGGCTCCATCTGCTCTGGACGATATAGATGCTCTTGCTGCCGAACTTGTTTCGGCGTCTACACTCGGAGCACTATTGTGAAGCGGCTTATCCCCCTCTTTCTCCTTATTTTCATCTCTTCCTGCGACCGATCCAGACCGGTTCTCGATCTTGCCAATACTCACTGGCCGGAAGGCGCCTCGGTGTCGCTGATAAGGGACGGCAGGGTGGCAGCACGCTCACCGCTCATCGGCGATCACGTCCGTCTTCAGGCGCCAAAAGAAGGCCAGTACCGGGTTCGGGTCGCCGCTCCCTTATCCATAACTGCTCTCACCCAGGAGCTGAATATTGTACGGGGCGCCAACGGGTTCACTCTTCCCAATCCGATTTCACGGCGGCGTGTGGGCGCGCTGAAACTGGGGATGGAATACGACGGAGAGAATTCAGCCGGTCTCTACAGCGCGCTTATGGACACCCTGTATGCGTCGGTGTCAAGTGTTTCCGTTGAGCTGGGAAAAGGATTGAATGCAGAAGATTTAATATACCGCGCGCACTCGAAAGCAATCGAGATTGTCTTCCGGGGAGACTGCCGGGACCAGAAATCACTCAGTAAGGCGGAGAAATATATGCTCGCCCTTATTGATTCTGCGGAGGTATATGGCGCTGAAGGTCTTTTATTTATCCCAGCGGGGAAGGACGGCTACAGTGGGGAGACGGCTGCATTGACCCGAAGGCTCGCAGCGTCAGTCCATGAACGGGGAATGTCCTTTGCGGTGGGGCTGGATGCAGAAAATCTGGTGAAATTCAATCCGGTCGCATTTTTCGATAAAGTTCCCTCGCCGGAATGCCCGGATGAACTCCGGATACTCTGCGGACTGCATGAAAGCACTGAAAAAGAAACCGCGCCGGTTTCGGTCGAACAGATCGGCGCGGCCCTGGTACGTATGCATGAAGCGAAGGTTCCTCTATCCCTGGTTGCGGTTGAGATTCCCCTCACCGCTTTTGCCTGGCGCAGCGCCGGAAAGGGAAGGACCGCACCGGTTCATCTGGAACCAGGAAGCCTGGAGAACATTCTCCGTGAGGCGGGAGAAGGCGGAGTTATACGCTTGGGGGACGGTTCCCTGCAGCTTGCGTATAAGGGTAATACCTATGCGTTCGATGACCTTGCCGGCATCGCTGCCAAGATAGCTTTCCTGTATTCGGGGGAATTGTCACGGATTCGAGGGCTGTATATCCGGTATGACGGCCGCGGGGTGAAACCGGACGGCGAGGGATTGAAACGTCTGTCAGGGGTTTTTCTGAAATCTTCTCCCTCACCCCCTACCCCCTCTCCCGCAAGCGGGCGAGGGGGCATGGAATCTAACAAAATTCACCCTTAATCACTCATCCTTCATCCTCGTCTTTTTATCCTGGATTCTGGATTCTGACTCCTATATTCTGTTTTCCCTCTTTACCACCTGTTTTCCCTGCGCAATGCCAACGGCTTGCCGAGAATCTCGCTCAAAATGATTCCCCGCACCAGTTCCGACTTGCAAACGGCAAGGACCGGAAAGAGTTGGCCCTCTTCTTTCCTTCGGCGTTGCATGCTCGTTCCCCGCGATGATTCAGCGACCCTTGAGACGGTCTGAAAAGCTGGCTGATACTCTCCCGGCGGCTCTGTTTCATTAGAAGGAAAAGAATTCTGCTTCCTCTCCTCTTCGTACCGATAATTTTTTTCCGCAAATGTTTTCCGGGGCGATTCAAACTGCCTGCTCTCGCGGTATGGTTCCGGCTTTTCGTAGGGCATCTCCTCAGGGAAAGTCTCCGGCTCGGAAACCGGACGCTCCGGCCACCCGTGGGACATGGGCGGCGCCGAAGGCTGCCCGGTGATATCTCCGCCCTTTCTGGCCACATCCTGCATGCGTTTAATAATGGCAAAAAGGATAACTAGAATAATGATTACATTAATGAGCACTTCCATCAGGTGGTCTCGCCTTCGTTGGTTTTATCCGGCTCGGCGCCTTTGGATATGGAGCCGCGCATGTCGGTGTCGGCCTTGATGTTCATCATCTTATAGTAGTCGAATACACCCAGGTTGCCGGTACGGAAAGCTTCAGCCATAGCGAGCGGAATCTGGGCCTCCGCTTCGGTCACCTTCGCCCGCATCTCGACCACTTTAGCTTTCATTTCCTGCTCAAGGGCGCGGGCCATGGCGCGGCGGACTTCCGCTCTCGCCTGGGCGATGTTTTTATCGGCGTCTGCCTGGGCCATCTGCAGCTTGGCGCCGATATTTTCTCCGACATCCACATCTGCGATATCGATAGAAAGAATCTCGAACGCAGTCCCTGAATCCAGCCCCTTGGCCAGCACGACCTTGGAAATCTTATCCGGATTTTCGAGCACCTGCTTGTAGGATTCGGAAGAGCCGATGGTGCTCACGATGCCTTCGCCGACACGGGCGATGATGGTTTCTTCACCGGCGCCGCCCACCAGGCGGTTGATGTTGGTGCGCACGGTCACCCGTGTTATGGCTTTCACCTGGATGCCGTCCTTCGCCACCGCGGCGATGGAAGGGGTAGTGATCACTTTGGGGAGAACGCTCATTCTGACCGCCTCCAGCACATTCCTTCCCGCCAGATCGATGGCGCACGCGCGTTCGAAGGTGAGCGGGATAGAAGCTTTATCGGCGGCAATGAGCGCGTTGACCACCGCGACCACATTGCCTCCGGCCAGAAAGTGCGCTTCAAGGGCGTCGCTTGAGACTTTCAGTCCGGCCTTCGTGGCCGATATAAGCCCGGTCACAATGAGCGGGGGCGGAACACGCCTGAGACGCATTCCCACCAGGGAGAAAAGGTTGATGTGGACTTTGGCCGCTACCGCGGAAATCCACAGCGGAACCGGAATGGCCCAGAAAAACAGCCAGATGAATACGAGAAATACAGCAACGGCGAAAACGATGAGTAAATCCATGTTAACCCCCTTCTTTCAGTTCGACAATGATACGGGGACCTTCGATTCCCACTACCCGTATCGGTGAATTTGCTTCTATGAATTCCCCGTCGGCTACCACATCGACGCGCTTCCCCTCTATAATAACTATTCCGGCGGGACGGAGCTTGGTCAGCGCGGTTCCTTCTTTGCCCACAAGGACTGAATAATCGTCAAGAGAAGTGTGGCCTTCCTCGTTGTAATCCAGCCCGACCGAACGCACCGCCCTGCTTTTCAGCGCAAGTTTTATCAATACTACCGCCCCTATTGCGCAGAGCAGGATAGTGACCATCGCACCCTCGAAACCATACGCTGTCCGCGCCCGCCAGATTCCGTAGATGAT
>JAUYCD010000272.1 GCA_030692375.1 Candidatus Latescibacter sp.
AGTCAATGCAATAAAGTTGGATTCATATTCCCCCCTTAACAAGGGGGGATGCCAAAGGCAGGGGGGATTTCTTCTTCCCGGCGAATAAAGATCCCCCCGCCGCTTGAGCGGCGACCCCCTTTTTAAGGGGGTAAAAAAAACTTCAGCACCAGACATTATTTGATTGACTTAACACTAGTATTCATTTCACCTTTTTTGTCCGGTCATTGCCTCAAAACCGGCAACAATATCGAGTATCTCGGAGGTGATGGAATTCTGCCGTTCCTGGTTGTACTGCACGGTGAGCTCTTCCAGGAGGTCACGGATGTTCTTTTCCGCTGCCTGCATGGAAGAAAGACGGCTGGCATTCTCGCTGGCCAGCGACTCCACGAAAGCGCGGTACAGGACCACAAAGAAATACTGACGAATAAACGCGGCAAACAATTGCTCCCACTCCATCGTAAAGGTAGGAAGAACACGAGACGGCCACTCTCTTTTCCGGAGATCCTTTACCCATTCGGGGTCGATTTCAAGCAGGTATTGCTGCTGGGGACTGTAGGTTGCCTGGGAAAGAGGTTTGTTATAAAAAAGAACAATCTGCTCAACCTGTCGTTCCATGCGCCATCTATCAATAATTCCAAGTATTTCCTGCAAAACCCCGGTTATTCCCTCCAGGGTGCCCGGAAATGAGAGATGCTCCTCGATGTTCTGCCCTTCTTCTTCCAGCAAACCCACCATGCGCTCGCCCAGAACCAGAATGCTCAGGTCTTCAGGATTGACCTGAAGGTCGCGCAGTGTTTTCATGGCGTGAGAAACGATTTGCGTGTTGAACTGGCCCACCATTCCCTGGTCGGAGCCGTAAATAATTACACCCCAGCGGCCGGTGGATGTTCCTTCCAGGATTATTTCCGATTCCGGCCTCGCCTGAAGGAGTATCTGTAATCCCATCTCCACCGTCCGGTCATATTCGGCCAGAGATTCCACAGCACGCTCATACTGCCGTATGGCGGCTGCCGCCAGAACTTTCATGGTCTTTACCACAGACTGAAGCTCATCGGCGCTCTTGATTTTTCTTTTCAGCGACTCAAGGTTTAACATCGGATTTCTGCTCCGTCAGCGAACGTATCACCTCCCCGGCGGTATCCAGAATCGCTTTCCGATCTTCATCAGTGAGCTTTTCGCCTGCCCGGATACGACGGTTTACATCTCCGAGCCGCTCGGTGGCCGCCCGCTCGATGGCTTTTTTGGCCTCTGCAATAAGGCCGGGTGAAAGTCCGTCCAAAAGACCCTCCGTTGCCGCCAGGAGAACAGCGATCTGCTCGTGGACCGGCAGAGGCTGATACCGGGATTGCTTGAGAACTTCACGGATGCATCGGCCATGCTCAAGCGTTTTACGGGTGTTTTCATCCAGCCGGGTTCCGAACCGTGAGAATGTCTCGAGCTCCTCGAACTGGGAGTAGGAAAGGTGCAAATCCCCTGCGACCGCACGGTAGGCGGCCAGTTGAGCCTTGCCTCCCACCCGTGAAACCGACTTGCCCACATCCACCGCCGGGAGAACGCCCTCCTGGAACAGCTTTGGGGAGAGATATATCTGGCCGTCGGTGATGGAGATGAGATTGGTCGGGATATACGCCGATAAATTCTGCGACTCCGTTTCAACGATGGGCAGCGCGGTCAGCGAGCCTCCGCCTAGTTCCTCACGCAGGTGAGTTGCCCGCTCCAGGAGGCGGGAATGTATATAGAAAATATCTCCCGGATAGGCTTCCCGCGCCGGAGGACGGCGCATGAGCAGGGATATCTCGCGATAGGCGCGGGCATGGCGGGACAGATCATCATAAACGATGAGAACATCACGCCCTTTTTCCATGAAGTACTCCCCCATGGTGGTTGCGGCATAGGGAGCGACATAATGCATCCCGGCGGAATTCTCCGATGCGGCCATCATCACGATGGTGTAATCCATGGCTTTGTAGGTGCGGAGGTCCTCGATCACTTTCACCACCACAGAGGTTTCCAGCGCGATAGCGCAGTAAATGCAGATGACCCCGCTGTCCTTCTGGTTGATTATGGTATCCAGCGCGACGGCGGTTTTGCCGGTCTGACGGTCTCCAAGGATCAGTTCGCGCTGTCCACGGCCGATGGGTATGAGCGCGTCGATGGCACGAATGCCGGTCTGCAGAGGCACCGTGACCGGCGAGCGATCCATGATGGCGGGAGATTCCTGTTCGATCGACCTTCTATCGGTCGCAGTGATGGGGCCAAGACCATCGAGAGGCCTTCCCAGCGGATCCACCACTCTTCCGATCAGCGCCTCGCCCACCGGAACCGAGATGACCTGTCCAGTGCGGCGGACCTCATCTCCGGCTTCGATTTTTGCTTGTTCATCCAGAAGTACCGCCGTGATTTCCTCGCTTGCGAGATCGAATACAATCCCCCGGGCATCTCCGGGGAATCGAATCAGCTCTTCCACCCCGACATGAGGGAGACCGGACACCCGCACGATGCTTTTGCTCACATAAGTCACAATGCCGATCTCTTCCGCCTTCGGCTCCGCCCGGTGGCTCTCCAGCGCCTGATCCATTACGGAGAAAGCGTTCGTGAGGGCATCGGTAAGTTGCCGGTTGTTTGTATCCATAGCCTGTGTCATCTTTTACTCTCTATTTGCCTTTGAAGAGATAGATCCTGTTTAAAAGAAGCAGAGGGTTTTCCCCCTCTTTTGCTTGCAAGAGAGGGGGTCAGGGGGTGAGTTTTTTCCCTTCCAGCATCGCCCGGAAACAATCTTCCAGCGAGTCGATATACTGGTCCAGGCTCCAGGAGATTTTACTGCCGCCGGCTTTCAGCTCTATGCCGCCAATCAGATACGACGAACGTTCAAACCGTAAGAGCAAGCTGTCACCATACTTTTCCCGCAGGGCCGCAGTCAATCGCTCACGAATATCCGGCTGCATCTCGAACGAGCTGGAAATAATCATGTCCCCGATCGGTTTCTGGTCTGTTTCCGGCGGTTTTTCCCCCGGAACGCCCGCTACCCGGATGCGCGCGATGAAAGCGGTAATCATCTGCCGCTCCAGATCTTCATTGGCCAGGTCTTTCAATGCCCTGCGCGCGACAGCATATACCTGTTCCCCGGCGAGACTGCGAAGCTCCTTTAGAAAAAGCTCCTTCTGAGCACCGAGCAAATCCACCCATCTCCGGCGTTCCGATTCCGCCTCCGCCCGGGCATTCTCCAAGAGCTTTTTACGCTCCGCTTCTGCATCCTGCGAAGCGCGGGAGAGCAGCTCTTCACGTTTTTCCTCGAATTCCTTCTCCCGGGCGCGGAAGGATTCAGCCTCACGGTCGGCTTCCTGTTTTTTTGTGTCAGCCTCCTCCAGCCGTGCGGCGATTTTCTTTTCACGGGCGTCCATGGCTTTCCTGATCCGGTTGAACAGGAAATAGCGCAACAGGGCAATGAGGATAAGGAAGTTGACAATCTGTGCGATGAAAGTGAACAGATCCAGCTTCACAGCTCATCCTCCGGCCTTGGAAATGGCATGATTCCAAAAGGGATTGGCGAAAATCAGGATAATGGACACCACCAGGCAATAAATGGCGGTCGATTCGATCATTGCCAGCCCCACAAACAGGGTCCGGCTGATGGTGGAGGCCTCGTCAGGCTGCTGGGCAATGGCGGTCATAGCCCGCGCAACGGCAATTCCCTCGGCGAGGGCCGGGCCGATTGAACCGATGGCTATGGTTATCCCAGATGTGACAATGGAGGCTACTGCAATGAAACCTGTGGTATCCATACTCAATTCCTTTCTTTTTCTTTTTTTATTCCCCGCTCGCCTGGGTCCCGGAAGCGATGTAGACAGCGGCCAGAACGGTAAAAATGAAAGCCTGTATCTGCCCGATCAAAAGCTCGAACACCTGCATGACGATGGGCAGGAACAGGGGGACAAACAGGATCAGAACCCCGCCGATTATTGTGCCGCTCATCACGTTCCCGAAGAGACGCACCGCCAGAGCCAGTGTCCGGGAGAATTCCCCTATAATGTGAAAGGGCGCCATGAAAACAGTGGGTTTGATATAGTGCTTCAAATAGCCCCGCAGCCCCCGTCCCGATATTCCGAAAATGGGGACCGCAAAAAATACGCAGACCGCCAGCGCCCCGGTGGTGGAAATCGACCCGGTGGGAGGGTGGTAGCCCGGTACCACGCTGAGCAGGTTCGAAATGGAGATGAACAGGAAGAGGGTTCCCAGGAACGGCAGGTAACGGCCCGGCGCCTGGCGGGTGACATCGCGAATTTGATCTTCAATTATGGACACGATGGCTTCAAGGAAAGTCTGCCAGCGGGAAGGAATGGTTTCCCCGGTGAGGTTTCGGGTGGAAAGCCACGAAACCACCACAATCAGCGCCATCACTATCCAGGTAAAGAGCAGGGTGGCGTTCAGGGTTATCGGACCCCGGCTCCAGAAAATCAGAGAGTCAGGACTGATTTCCATGACAGTTTTCCTTTCTCTCCGCTTTCTGCGGACCCCAGCGGTGGGTGAGAATCGTTCTTACCAGTAAAAAACCGGCGAGGCTGACAATCACACCCGGCCACGATGCAATCCATACCGCAGCCAGGAAAATTAAGAGGCTTATCCCCATGCGCACGATAAAGCCGCCTAAAAAGAGCATCGACGGCCTGTTCGACCGTGAAAGCTGCTCCACGGTAAGCCGCAGGATGCCCAAATGCACGAATCCGAGCGCCAGCCCAAAAATAAGCGCCAGGAAGAGGCCAAAAAATTCATTCATCCCCATTCTTCTTCTCGATAATTTTTCGCTGCCGGGAGACCCAGAACCACGCATTCAGACAGCCCAGAACCGCCCCGATGAACAGAAAGGTAAGCGTCCACGAAACGCGGCTGGGCCACCATCGGTCGATCCAGAGTCCAAGAGCCACACCTCCAAGGAGGGGAACGGTTACCGACCACCCGATAATACCGAACATGCCCAGTCCGAACCAGAGCGAATGGTTAGTTCCCTCCCGGGCGCGCCGCTTGCGGGCTTCCTTCTTCGATATTTCCCCGGCAAACTTGTCCTCAGGCATTCTTTCCCCAGTCATAGAAACGGCGGACAAAATCCGCCTCCAGTTTCGCCAGAACGGACCGTGCTTTTTTCTCACGGTCATCCAGGACTTCGAATTCTTCCTCGACCGATCTCCTTAACGCTCCCAGGTCGGGGCCGCGTATTGCACGCCGGGTCGAAATCTGCACTTCTCCCCCCTGTTTCACCAGCACACCCTCGTCTAGTGCAAAAAATTCTTCCTTACCGGATAAAGAAGTGAAGGAAAGAATTCCCGGCGCAAGCGCCGCCGCAAAGTCGATGTGGCGGGGCAGAAGGGCAAAGGAGCCGTTTACTGCTTCGGCGACGATCTTTGCAGCCTCCGTTTCCAAAAACACCTCGGTGGGGAGAAGGATTTTCAGCCTCATGGCTTTTTTACCTCGTCGACCGTACCGATCATGTACAGCGCCTTTTCGGGATAATCGGCGAATTCATCGTTCAGGATTCGTTCGCAGCCATCGAGGGCATCATTCAGCCCCACCATCTTCCCGGTAAGGCCGGTGAACTGCTCGGTGGTATAAAAGGGCTGAGTAAGAAAGCGCTCCAGCCTGCGGGCGCGGTGCACCGTGCGCTGATCTTCCCGTGAAAGCTCCTCAAGTCCCAGCATGGCGATGATATCTTTCAATTCCTCGTATTCCGCCAGGGTGTGACGGATTCTCTGGGCCAGGGTGTAATGCCGCTCGCCCACGATCAGCGGGATGAGCATGTTCGACTGCGACTGGAGGGGATCAACCGCCGGGTAAAAACCCTGGCTTGAGCGTTTCCTGGAGAGTACAATCGAGGCGGACAGATGTCCGAATGTATGCACTGCGGCGGGATCGGTAAAATCATCCGCCGGAACATACACCGCCTGAATGGAAGTGATGGCCCCGGAACGGGTGCTGCAGATACGCTCCTCAAGGCCTGCCAGCTCCGTGGCCAGGGTGGGTTGATACCCGACCCGTGAAGGGATCTGCCCCATCAGCCCGGAAACTTCGGCTCCCGCCTGGATGAAACGAAAAATGTTATCTATCAGGAGGAGTACATCTAGGTGGAGGTCATCACGGAAATATTCGGCCATTGTCAGGCCGGCGTGGCCGACCCGGAAACGGGTCCCCGGCTGTTCGTTCATCTGTCCGAAGATGAGAGTCGCCTTGTCCAGGACGCCTACTTCCCGAATTTCACGGTATAACTCCTCGCCCTCACGGTTCCTCTCGCCAATGCCGCAGAAGACGCTGACTCCTTCGTGGCCGCCGGCCATGTTATGGATCATCTCCATGATAAGAACCGTCTTCCCGACTCCGGCGCCTCCGAAAAGCCCGGCTTTACCGCCCCGTTCCATGGGGGAGAGAATATCGATAACCTTGATCCCGGTCTGGAAAATCTCGGTGGAAGCCACCCGTTCGGAAAGAGGAATGGGATGGCCGTAAATGGAACGCCATTCATCTCCCTGTACATCGCCTTTACGGTCAATCGGCTCGCCGAAAACATTGAATATTCTTCCGAGGAGCATTTTCCCGACAGGCACCCGGAGCGGGATACCGGTATCTATCACAGGAGTACCCCGCGCCAGCCCGTAGGTTGGGGTGAGGGCTATCCCGCGTACCTGTCCTGCGCCGAGATGTGTTACTGCTTCGACCACCACATTCCTGTTTTGGCCGGTCTCCAGCCGGTTTTGGATTTTCGGGAGATGCCCGGGGAAAAAGGCATCGACCACGCTGCTTCGTACCGCGGTTACAATGCCCATTTCCGGTGGTTTCGTTTGTTCAAAATTCTGCATATATTTCCATAATTATTAACAATTAGTTAAACAGCTATGTCGTTATGTAAGCTAAGGTGATCATCCGAAGGTTAATCCCCCCTACCCCCCATTTTATGGGGGAAAAAGAAAGTTGTTCCTATTACTGTGTAAACAGTTATTAGGATTTAACAGAACCCTCTTCCTAAATTCCCCCCTTAACAAGGGGGGATGCCGAAGGCAGGGGGGATATTTACAGACACAAGAGCACTCAATTTCTCTTATTTACTGTATGTTGCTGACTTGACGACATAACCAAAATTAGTTATTCTGAAATTGTTACAGTACTATTTTTTCTAAACTAATAAAAATTACCAGGTAAATCAAGTCGAATTTATCTGATTCAGACACGAACACCTGTCTTTTCACAGACCGGATGGTATTTCTGAAACTCTGCCGTAGCATCTAGTGTGCTGTTGTTTTATATTTCTAAAAATGCTTATCGGTTGACTCCGAAAGGGGTGTGTTTGCATTTAGTAAAGATAGCCCCCTTCCGGCCTTTTAGGCCACCTTCCCCCCTACGGGGGGCAGGAAAAACATGTGGCGCCTTAACTTCCCTTGCCCCCATTTATGGGGGAAAGGGATCGAGGGTAAGGGGGCTTGAGCAGGTGAGATGAGCTATTTCGATAGGCGTTTTTTAAAAATTGATCAGGTATAGACTTTTTTTTAAAAAGGTTTTACTGTGCGTACAAATGTTGTTATCATAGGAGCCGGTCCCGGCGGGTATATCGCTGCCATACGGGCTGCACAGCTTGGCGCAGCGGTCACCATAGTGGATCGCGACAATGTGGGAGGAACCTGCCTCAACCGGGGCTGTATTCCCACCAAAGTCATGAAAGCCACCGCAGAACTGTTTCACACCATGAGCCGGGCAGCGGACTTCGGGATCACCGTGGAGGGAAAGATTCATGTGGACATGGGGAGTGTGCTTGCCCGGAAAGAGACGGTGGTCCGGAATCTTGTAAACGGGGTTTCAGGGTTGTTCGAACGGTATGGAATCCGGTACCTGCATGGCGCAGGACGGATAGAAAAAAACCGTAAGGTAGTGGTGCTCGACCCCGGAGGAAAACCGACCGAGCTTGACTGGGATCGTCTCATACTGGCGATGGGAACGGTTCCGCAGGCGCTGCCCTCCCTCCCTTTCGACCGTCAATGGATTCTTTCAACTGACGAGGGAGTGAACCTCCGGGAGATACCGGAATCGGCGCTCATCGTCGGCGGGGGAGTGAACGGCTGCGAATTCGCTTCCATTCTTGCCGCGCTCGGCACGAAAGTCACCCTGGTGGAGGCTCTCTCACGTCTTCTCCCGGTCCAGTCGATAGATGAGGATACCTCCTCGATACTTGAGCGGGAGATGAAAAAGCAGAAAATTACGGTTATTCTGAACCGGATGGTTGAAAAAGCCGCTCTATATAACGGGAAGGTGCAGGTAACCCTCGGCCCTTCCCGCTCGCCTCTGGCATCGAGCCCGAAAGACCGTGAGCCGCTGACTTTCACTGTGGACAAGGCGCTGGTCACGGTGGGACGGCATCCGCTCACCTCAGATATGGGGCTGGAGAATCTGGATGTCCGCACCGATTCGCGGGGCTGGATACCGGTGAATGAGAGGATGGAAACCAACATCCCCGGAGTTTATGCCATCGGCGATGTCCGGGGGCCTTCGAAGCCGATGCTCGCTCATGTGGCTTCCGCCGAAGGTCTGGCAGCCGCGGAAAATGCCCTGGGCGGAGACAAGATCATGGATTATCGGGTTGTTCCATCGGCCATTTTCACCACGCCCGAGGCGGCCAGTGTGGGCCTCGCCGAAAAAGAAGCCCTTGAGCAGGGATACAAAACCCTCGCCGAAACCTTCCTCTTCCGCACCCTGGGCAAGGCGCAGACCATAGGAGAGATAGCCGGCCAGGTGAAGATTGTTTTCGAGGACAGCGGGAAAATTCTCGGAGTGCACGCTGTGGGGCCGCACGTCACAGATCTCATTGCCGAGGGAGCGCTGGCGCTGTCCCTGAATGCAACCGTGAAAGATTTAGCCTCCACCATCCATGCGCATCCGACCTTATCCGAGGCGTTCATGGAAGCGGCTCACAGCGCCATCGGCGTCCCGCTCCACAAACCGCCCAGATGAAAGGATTTATCATGGACAACCTTCAATCCGATATGAACCGGAACCCAAAGGAATATCCCGCCCGTCGTCGTTTCATCGCCGCCGCCGCCGCTGGTCTGGCGGCGGGGCTTTCCCCGGATTCATCAGCCGCTCCGGTGAAGAGCTCACGGAAGCTTCGCATCGGCGCGCTCTGCGTGGGTGACGGTTCCTTCTGGGCCTACTCCTGGGGCGACATACTCTCTCCGGACGGAAAACCGGTGAATCGCGGAACCCTGGAAACGGGGGCGCTGAACATGGAGGTGACCCATGTATGGGACATAAATCCGAAGGAAGCGGAGAAATTCGCCGCGCTCATGGGGGCAAAAACGGTCAGGCGGTACGACGAGATGGTCGGACAGGTGGACGGCGTCGCGTTCGGCGGATTTTTCGAAATCCCCTGGCAGCACCGGCTCGCACGGCCGTATATCGAGGCCGGGATTCCTACCTACCTGGGACGGCCGTTCGCCTATTCTCTCCGCGACATCGATGCCCTTCTCGACCTGGCCGCGAAACACAATACCCCGATCATGGCCACCGATATCTACGAGCATCTCTACGGCGTCCGTACACTCCAGGGGAAATTGAAGAACATCGGGAAAATAGAGTGTGTGAACGGCACCTGTCTCACCAACGACTATCCCATGCGTTTCCATGTCCTCTATATGGCGCCAAAGATATTCGGCTTCGACATACAAAAGGTCTCTCTCTTTACCGATGACCCGAACGCCAGCACCTACCTTGTCGGCGCCCTGCTTTTCAAAGGCGGCGGCGGCCAGCCCCCGTTCCCCTGCACCATGTCCATGACCCCGACAGGAGACCTCTACTCGTTTGTTGTCTCCGGAACCTCAGGGATCGAAACCGAGCGCCTGCCGCAGTTCCCGAACTGGCGGGACGACCTCATCGTCCACCACCTGCCGAAGCTTCTGGACATGCAGCGCACCTTCGAAGGAAAGAGCTATGAGCCGCTCGACATCATCCGCAAAAAAACGGAATTGTTTCTGACCGGCTTCTTTTCAGCCACTGAGCGCGGAGGCGCCCCGGTAGATGTGGGAACAGTCCCGGTGGATTGGCGCGCCCGCCCGGCGAGGCCCGACTGGGTAAGCGAGGCGGTGTTCAAATAAACTGTCTGAACCTTGATTTGCATGATTATGGGATTAACCTGATTAGATGCCGAAACGAATTCGGCATGACACGTGTCGGCCTGGACGTAGTAATCGTCCGCCAGTTCGTCGATGCGGACCTTCCCGCCGTTTTTTCATTCCCCTTTCAGTAATTGATTATGTGCTCTAAAGCAAAATAGCAGTGATAACCCGGATTATTCACAAACTTGCTATGATATTTTTCTAACTCTTTATTAAACAAATACTTATTATTAATTATTGAGTGCAGCCCCCTAAATCCCCCGAAGGGGGACTTTTCGCGGTAAAGATGAAAATGTGAAGGTGTAACTTTTTTTAAAAAACCAATTAAGCCTTGTATTGCAATCTTTTAAGTCCCCCTTTGGGGGATTTAGGGGGCTGTAGTTTTAACGTTAACAGAGACTAAAATCTCTTTTACATGCATAATTCGGGATAAAAGTCTACCCTGCAATTAAAGAAAAAAAGCGGTGTATGAAAGGCGAAATATATTGTTCTTTTGTTCGGCGGTCACAAATTGCTATATTTTCTCATATCTCCTGTAGAAAAAATAACGTTCCAACCTGACGGTTCACCGGAGGAATCGATATGAAACAAGGTTCTCTTTTACAGCGGATTGTCTTGCTCTCTGCTTTGATGGCGCCCGGAACGCTTTTATCCGGAACGGTGCTGCACTTTTCTTCTGCTTTTGCCTATGATGCCAAGAATCCCGGCCTCATCTTTTACCTTTCCGGTGACAAGGGATTTACCGCCGATTATGCGGCCGGGGGAGACCCGGAGCCCAATTTCCTCCGCGATGTGAAGATTATCCCCAACGGGGCGAAAGGCCCGGGCTTCCAATGCGAGAACACCCAGCTCATGTCGTACTGGGCGCCCGGGAACATCTATGCCGAGCGGGGTACTCTTGCCTTCTTCTGGCGGTCGCGTGATCCGGTGGGGAAAGTGCAGTTTCCGATCTTCCGGGTGGGGTATGCCGACCACTCCAGTTGGGACATGGTCTGGCTGCGCATCGATTATAACGGGAACGGTTTCGATGCCTTTGTCACCGACGCCAACCTGGGCCGCGCCCGGGTATCCTATGCCATGCCTTCCTTCCCAAAACCGGACCAGTGGGTTCATCTAGCCCTTGCCTGGGATGAAACACAGGGTATACGGTTCTATGTGAATGGTGCCCTTGCGGCCAAAAAGGATACCACCGCGGTATTCTACACCGGCCTGGATCAGTTCGGGCCGCACTCAAGGATTATCAGTCCCTACCAGGTGCAGAGCGAATACAACTTCAAACGCGGCGGAGACATAGATGAAATCCTCATCTATGACCGGATGCTTTCACTGGAGAACATCTCAGGCCTGTCAAAAGGTGAAATCCCGGCAGATATACCTTCTCTCGTCCGCGACCTGAACAATCCAACCTGGCGTAATGAATGGTGGCTCAGGTATGGATGGAACCGGCCGGGCGATGTTCCCCCTGCTCTTTTTGAGCGCACTGTGTCCGTCCGCAAGGTGGAGATACATGATGTATACGATCTGAAACGCTGGTGGTGGAAAGGAACCGACGGCATCCGTGAGACCACATGGCCCGGCGTTTACAACCGATCGCGCATCATCGGGCGCAACGATTATTTCCAGCTCCCGGACTGGGACTGCTACTCCACTTCCGGCAAATCGGTTACCTTTTTCATGTCCGATGAGCCCTGGAACCACCTTGAAATCTCCGGCGCAGCTTTCGGCGCAATGTCTCTTTTATCCTTTGACAAGGAGAAACAGGCGAATACGGAGACGGTTCTGTTCAGCCGCCCGAAAAACCAGGAAAAAACATTCCACCGCCTGGTTCAGCCGGTCACCGGCCAGAAAATCCGGTTCGACAATATCGAGCAGGAAACTCCCATAGGGGAGCTTTCCGCCTGCTATGTCTCCGGCGGGAAGGAGCCGCAGGGAATCTACCGGCTTTCCTACACGGTCACCGGGAAAGCCGAGCCGGACAACGGCAATTTGGAGTCCCTCGTCCGGTTCATCAACGGCCGCTATATGGCGGATGAGCGCTCGATCATGGTCGCCCTTCCCGGCGGCGCGCCCCGCACGCCGAAAAAAACCGCTCCCGCCGCGAACATGCTTCCCCTGGTGCATATACTCATCCCCTGCGAGTTCCGGGGCGGGATCGTCCAGAAAGATTACACCCGGTTTTCCTACACCTGGGAAAATATGAACGCCGGGCTGGACGGCATCGCCATCGATATCCCTCCACTTTCGGTGAAACCGACCCACGGCGAGTATTTTCCCATGAATATCCAGGTGAAAGACCCCATCTGGCCATACCGCAATCTCTTCGATTTCACCTTCTCGGTCAAACCGGGCGAGGCGAAAACGCTCTGGATGGACACCCGCGACCGTATCCTCCCCAACGGAAAGAGCCTCTATCTCACCATCGCCGGGGCGGGCGCCGATTTCGGACCTGCCTCCCTGGAAGGCGCCCAGATACGGCTGGTGTTCAAGCCCCGCAAGGACGCCGCTCCCGAGCATGAAATGGACCGCTTCACCCAGGTGCGCGACAATTACGCACACCTGGTGGAAGAGTATCCCAACTCGCGGCGGCTGAATCTTTTCACCCGGTTCGAGACGGACGCCGCCGATCTCCTCAGGGTGAACCCGGATCATTACCCCGGCCTGAATTACTGGTACGACAACAACAAGGAGCAGGCTCATCCCCCATTCGTCCAGCCTGCTGCGCCGCTGGGAGTTCCGCTCTGGGCGTTCCGTCAGGTGGAAGACCTGCGCTACCTGAAACGCTTTGTCAACTGGTGGATCGACAACCGTCAGATCGAGAACGGCGAACTGGGCGGCGGGCTTTCCGATGACGGCGACCTGACCAACTGGTGGCCCGGCGCGGCGCTCATGGGCTGCACCCCGGAAAAGATCAAGGATTCAGTCCTCCGCGAGATGGATGCATTCTACAACAACGGCATGTTCACCAACGGACTTTCCACCATTCAGACTGACGAATTGCATACGTATGAGGAAGGAATCGAGGTTCTGCCGCAGGTCATGCTTCTCGATTACGCGAACCCCAAAGTGGTCGAACGGATCATGGAAACATCCAAAGCGCTTGAAAGGATTACCGGCATCAACCAGGCCGGACATCGTCATATCCGTTCAAGTTATTTCAGCGGTACGAAAATAGCGGAAGAGGGCGTCTGGGAATGGATCAAGCCCTATTCTCACCTGGTGCTGCATCCGGCGCTGGCGCTGGTGGAGTTTAACGGGAATCCCCGGGCGAAGAAGCTCCTGCTTGAACTGGCCGACGGTATTCTTGCTCACCGTAAGAAGGATGCGCAGGGAAATTTCACCATCGACACCACAATAAATTTCCGTACAGATGAGGGAATCCCGGCCGGACTCGGCGCTCTCACCCACCTTTTTTACGCGGCCTGGCGCTGGACGGGTGATGGGAAGTATCTCCAGCCCCTCCTCGATGCAGGGCCGGGCGTTCTGGGTTCCATAGACGGCAATGCGCTGGATACCATGGGTAAACGCGATACCTGGGGCCGGCAGATTGCAGCTTCAGTCACTCCGCAATCCGGCTCCGATCACTATCGTCATATCGCCTGGCAGGTTACCGGGAACAAACAGAACCTTGAAAATTACTATGCCGACCAGATCGAGGCCGCGGCCCTCAGGGAATATATCAATACCGAGGGGTCGCTATGGACTGACCGGGTAACTGTGGCAAACAGCGAGCTTCAGCGGTCACGGCTGGGAGGTGTTGCCATTGTGCGCCTGGCCATCTATCCAGGTCATGCTGTGAGTTGGAAATTCAAAGCTCCGGCTACCGATGAGAGTATGGCCATCCTCATCCCGAATGCTACACCGACCGGGATGAAGATCATCGCCTATAATCTTGACAGCATTCCGGTTCAGGCCGTCATGACCGCCTGGGATATAGAGCCTGGCTCCTGGGAGATCACCCAGGGAATCGACACCAACAATGACGACAATCCTGAGTTTGATCCCGCAACCAGAATTGTAGATTTGGAGCGCACCGGCAGCCTGGACATCACTTTCGCTCCCCGCGCCGCCACCGTGATCACCCTGCAGTTGAAATCGAAGGGGACTCCTTACTGGGAGCGCCCCGATATCGGCATTGGTAAGGATGATGTGACAGTGCAGGGAAATACGGTGAAAGTCCGGGTACACAGCCTCGGCGCCGCCGATGCACCGGCGACCACGGCTGTCATCCGGGACAGGAGCGGGAAGGTCATCGCCTCCGCCCCGGTTCCCGCTCTGAAAGCTCCGGTTGACCTGCTTCCTAAAACCGCTGAGGTTGCCTTCAAGATACCCACCGGGATCGATTTAGACGGAGGTGAAGTTTACCTTGACCCTGACCGGAAAATAAAGGAAATTACAGTATGCAACAAT
>JAUYCD010000273.1 GCA_030692375.1 Candidatus Latescibacter sp.
CGCTCAAGCAGTACGGCTATCCTCTCTGGATCGACTCTGCCGACCGGCGGGTAAGGTTCGACAAGGGCGATGGCAGCCGCCGAGCCGAGAACTTCCATCACCCCCGTCAGCTCATGCTGAACATGCTCGCGGTCGAGCGTATTATCAAGCGGGGCGGGAAAACGTCGGGCATCTTCACTTAGGGTTGTTTTATGGAAATATCCAGTGCCCGATTCCTTCTTTCGCCACGGGGGAGAGAAGTCATGTCCGCCCTGGAGGGGGGTGCACGCGATGCCCTCGCCGCCGGCGCCCGACTTCGCAAGCTGTTTCCGGATGTTCCGCCCGCCTTTCTCGCTGCGGCGGTGGAGCTGGCAGAAGCCCGTGAGCGGGGCAAAGGGAAATTTGCCCGCGCCGGGGAGATGTTCTTCACCCGTGAGGCGCTGGAGCAGGCCACCGGTGAAGAGGCGGCGAAACACCGTGCGGAACGCTTCCGGGGATTGGGAACGGTCTGCGATGCCTGCTGCGGCATCGGCGGTGACGCTGTCGCTCTCGGGGCTGCTGCGGAACGCATCATCTGCGTGGACCGTGACCCGGCAAGGCTCCTTTTCTGCGCCGAAAATATGCGGCTTCACGGTATAGTGGCCGAAATGACGGAGGGCGATATTCTCTGCCTGCCGGAGATACTGAAAGAATGCGATGCGCTCTTCATCGACCCCTCTCGGCGGAGCGGCGGCAAACGCACGTGGGACCCCTTCGCTATGGAGCCGCCGCTTGATCGGGTTGAAGAGCTTCTGACAAAGGTTCCGGGAGGCGCGGCCAAGCTGCCGACATCGATACGAGAGGATAATCTTTCCATCCCGCACGAGCTTGAATGGGTATCAACCGCGAACGGCCTCAAGGAGGCGGTGTTGTGGACAGGGAACATGCGGCGATGTACGGTGACGGTGAGCCTTCTCCACCGAAACGCTATTCTCCGCGATACCGATCTGCCGGTAGAGGAAGCGGAAACCGGCGGCGAAGGGGAATACTTGTACGAACCCGATCCTGCGCTCATCCGTTCGGGGCTTTTGGGGAGAAAAGCTGCTTCTCTTGGAATGAAGCTCCTCAGCCGGGCGATAGCCTACACAACATCGGAGACTTTGATCCGGGATGACTTTTTCCGGGGTTACCGGGTGCTCTCGCGGATGAAATTCAACCTGAAACGCCTATCCGAGGAGCTGAACGCCCTCGGCATCGGACAGGTTACCGTAAAAAAGCGGGGATTTCCCCTGCTCCCGGAAGAGGTTATAAAGAAGCTGCGATTGAAGGGGTCGGGGCACGCCATCGTTATACTCACCCGCCTGGGCAAAGGACACGAGGCGTTCATTGTGGAGCCGGTAGACTCTTTAAAGCCGTATACATTTCAAACGCACGGTAGGAGCTGCGGGTGAAAGGCGCGCTGGCCACTTCCTTAAAACCCGTTTCTAAAGCAATCATCCTCAGTTCCTCAAATTCTTTCGGCGAGACATACCGTTTCACCGGATAGTAATCGCCGTCCGGCTGGAGATACTGTCCCAGCGAAAGGATGACGCACCCGGACTGACTCAGGTCGGAAAAGACTGCGCAGAGTTCCTCGCGGGTTTCCCCGATTCCCAGCATGAGTCCGGATTTCAGAACAATGTCCCGATCCATTTCTCCGGCCCGTTTTAAAATAGTGAGAGAGCGGCGATAATCCGATCCGGGACGGATCAGGGGATAGAGGCCGGGCGCCGTTTCCAGGTTGTGGCTGAGGACATCCGGACAGGCGGAAACAACCGTCCCAAGCGCCTCCTCCGACCCCATGAAATCAGGGATGAGCGTTTCAATAACGGTATGCGGGGAGAGAATACGGATATTCCGGATGACGGCGGCGAAATGGCTTGCTCCTCCATCGGGGAGATCGTCGCGGGTTACCGATGTGATCACCACATAGTTCAAACCCAGGGTTTTTACCGCTTCCGCGACCCGGAGAGGTTCTGACGGGTCAGTAACTCCATCGGGTCCATGAGCCACAGCACAGAAGCGGCAATCGCGGGTGCACCGGTCTCCCAAAATCAAAAACGTTGCGGCGCCCTGGGAAAAGCAATCGCCGCGGTTTGGACAAAGCGCTTCCTCGCACACGGTATGGAGCCGTTGAGATTCCAGAACAGCCTGAACGTTCTGGAAAATGGCGCCATACCCCACCTTTTTTCTTAACCACGAAGGTTTGCGTTCGGTATTCAGTATGAGTGTGTTCGGATTGGTGACCATGATTCCGGCCACATCATCATTCATGAGCTTTTCCACTGTTTCCGGGGTGTGCGGGAGATAGCGCATGTATTATTTCCCCGAGAGGAAGGCAAGATATTCTTTCGCGCCCATAAGTGAATTTACCTCGCCCGGATCGCCCGGCTTGATTTCGATCATCCACCCGTCGTCATAGGGACTCTGGTTCATCAACTGGGGAGCATCGACCAGGGCTGTATTCACCGCCGCCACTTCACCGCCAACCGGCGTACGCAGTTCTGATACCGCCTTCACCGATTCCACAGTACCGAACTCGCTGTCTTTTTGAAGCATCCTGCCGACTTCCGGCAACTCCACATATACGGCATCCCCCAGTTCGCTCTGGGCGTAATCGCTGATGCCGACCCGCACAAGGCCGCCTGCCGGTTTTGCCCATTCGTGATCGCCGGAATATTTACGGTCATCCGGAACATGCAGTTCATGTAACTGTTTCATGTTCTTTCTCCTCTAATTGTTCAATCGGAAACATCTCTGGTATTGGACGGCGTGCGGTAACATATCCCTCCGAATTCCCGCATGAGCGCCCCATGAGTCACATGCCATCCACTGTCGTAAAGTATAATACATTTATGCTTTTTCCCAATACCCTTTGTACAGCATGCCTGAAAAAAAAATCTGCTTGACAAATCGGCCATCCAGAGATGATGATACAAAAATGACAGCTTTACCGAGGAGAAAGGATATATCATGAAAAAAGGAACCTCTGTGGAGATTGACGAAATAAACCTGAATATTCTCAGGCACCTTCAGGACGGCAGCAAATCATTCGGCTCGATTGCCAAAGCCCTTTCCATTACCGAAAACACTGTCCGTGCACGGGTAAGTGTTATGAATAAAAACGGCATACGATGATATGATACATGCGTATCATAATCATTTGACGTATGCCGTTTATTAATTCACAAAAAAGTATAGGGGAAGGTTGAGCCGGATTACTGCCCTCCTCTGCCGCCGCCTCTTCCGCCTCTGGGCATGGCATTATACTTTTCAAGCTGATCTTTATTCAGAACCGTTCCCAGAGATTTGACCATTTCGTCGCGGATCGCAGTCATCTTGTCCATCATTGCCTGATTGTCCGGAGTTTCGCCTGCTGCTACCTGCTTGGCCCTTTCGGCCCTCACGGCAGCTTGCGCGTCAAGTTGCTTCTCGATGATGGGTACAATTTTTTTCTTCTGATCGTCAGTTAAGGTGACCGCTTCATTGATCCGAGTGATTGTACCGTCGATACTTTGCTGACGGGTGAAGGCGTTATATTTCTTTACCTGATCGGGAGTCAGAGCCTTTTCAACCGCGGCTGGAAGCATCCCACCACCCATAAATCCACCGCCTCTTCCGCCACCGCCGCCACTTTGAGCGTTAGCAGCCGCGTCGGTGTAGATTTTTAAAATCTGTGTTTTCTGGTCAGCAGTGAGTTTTATCGCCTTTTCAATATTCGCCACCCTTTCTTCCGGGGTAAGAGGGGTGCCCCGCTGCTGTGCCATAAGGGTGGGTACCATTACCAGGCTCGACACTGCGACGAGGATGAGACTGGCGAAGAAGATGCGTCTGTTCATTCCGTGCTCCTTTCAGTAAAGGTTTTTTTATGACGGAAACATCTCATGACCTTTAGATATAAATAAAATGTGAAAGGTTTAATTAATAGACAGCCTTTTTTTACTTTTTTTATTTATTAGCTGATGATTCGGCCACCCTCTCCTAATTAGGAGAGGGCTAAAACAAGGCGCATAATGAGTTACCCCCTCTCCTGACTGGGAGAGGGGGACAGGGGGTGAGGTAAAGAAACGCCAGAAAATAATGTAAAACTTACTTTTTGCCGGATCATCTTAGCTGACAGACTAAAAAAAATCAAGGAGAGGAATATGGGAAAATCATTTCAAATCTCTATGAATGTTATTTTGTGCTCTTTTTCATTTTGTAATCAAGAACACGCGTGTATCAGGCGCTTTCATGGTACAGATAATTTCTCTTGTTCCTTGAGAAACAACTTTCTCTGTATTCAGCTCTATTACTCGTGACTTTTCAGGCAGTGTAATGGTTTTCTTTCCTGATTTAAGAGAATGCAGCGCGACTATGCAGTTATCAGCCATGATGACATCGTTGGTTTCACAATATACATGAGCGCCTGCATAGCGTGCTATAGTGCGCCAGAGGTCAGCAGGTATCTGAACTGCTGTTATAAAAATAGCCGCATAATCGCCTTTCCCGCGTGATGCAATGCCATCTTTGCTTTTCGCTGCGCCTTTGCCGAACTCTTTGATAGACATGCCGATATGATTCATGCCGCCTTTTGCCCAGGCAAGGCCGAGCTCGGTGCCGTCGGTTGGCAAAAGGACAGGGCCGTAAGGCAGCGGACCTCCGATAACCATCGATTCTTCGAGGTTAGCTGTGATGGGATGATCGAAATTGGAAATGAGAATACGGCGCGGCGCGTTTGAAGGGAGCATTGTGAATTTAAAACCGGTAAGTTTTGAGGCAGACTCCGTGCCGATCTTTGTACCGTCAGAAATGCCTGAACCGGGCCCCCAGATTACTATATTGCCGTCGCGGAATACTTTTTCCCTTAAAAGCGCCATTCGTTTGTCGTCAACCCGGAACAGGTTCGGGAAGTAGAACACACGGTGTTTCGGGAAGTTGTCCAGCGCCAGGTCTTCGAAGAGATACATACAGTGCGGCGCCCCGCACCGCGCCATTCCCATCTTCTGTTCCCACATGATCGCTTCGTTCAAGAAGTTGCCGTTCCCGTTTGTTTCAAGCACAGCGGAATCATCGAGGATCATGGCAATACCGGGCATGGTCTCGTGTTTCCAGTTGAGAGAGCGCCTCATGATATCGGCCTGATGTGCAATAAGATTATGAATCTGGTCGCAGTAAAACCAGTCTTCGACAGCGAATCCCCATTGCCAGTAGGAATTGAATCCACGGGCGAGGCTCGTCGCCAGGTTGCGCCAGAGTATTGCATCTGCTTCTTTGAGGTTACGGGCTGAGCCGATTTCGTTTGTTCTATGGAACCGTGAATCCATCTCGCAGGAAAAATACATTCCCCGAAGAATGATTGAATCCACGATGCCTTCAGGTTCATAAACTCCGCCAATACCCCGCGCCTGGTAGTCGTGAGGGGTAATAAGGCCATTATATCCGGGGGTACCATCGAGCGCCGCTGCGTTCATGCTTCCCGATCCGGCCATTAATTCAGGATATGCCGGGCTCCACGACACCTTCTCTCCGAAGGAACTGTATCCGAAGAAACCTTTCAGGTTCCACCCGAGCATGGTCTGTTTCAGGGCATCATGGAGGAAGATCACCTTACGGTCTGTCGCTCCGGACATGGCCTCTCCAAGCTGACGGAATCTCATGAGAAACAGGTCTCCGGTCAGTTCAAGATAATCTCTCAGCGCCTGGTTGTCTTTGCCCGCCTGAAAATAGAGTATCTGAGAAATATCGGGGACAGCGCCTCGGAGCTTGTCCTTTGGCACTTCCGCATTATCGAATGTCATGAGCGAGTCGCCATACGAGGCGCGAAGCTTCCCAACCGTACCGTATTTATTCTTGAGGAATTCTCGCAGCTTTTGAGTCATCAGAGGATTATGGTCAAAAAACCATCCATCGGCCACAGGCATGTGACACCCTTCGGTGTGGTGATAATTCCCGTATCCTATGACATGCTCGGCCCAGGGGGTTGACTCTACATACCCAACCACTGCGGCCGAATATTTCGCTGCTGCGTCCCAGAATCTATCCGATGCGAGAGAAGGAGTGTCATGCACGGTTCCTTCATCGGTGATAAAGTATTCATTCTCATGTTTCTCTTTCCAGGATGCGGGCGGACGTGCCAAAAGACGGACAAATAAATAAGCATCGGGGTCGGCATCCAGGATGAACTTTGCCTGTTCATCAACATCGAAGAAATCGTCCGGAACTTTCACCAATGGTTTTTTGTCTATAGTATCGCCAACCCAAAAACGGGTGCCGAAATAATCATTGGGGAGACTTGCAATACTCAAGTGATACGCGTCCATCCCAATGTCTATAAAGAACCGCATCGCGTCTTTCAGCCTACTTTGCCCGAAGGTGCTGTACGTCGGAAGAGCGGTTGGCTTGCCGTCCACGAAAACTGTCGGGCGGCCATTATGCATCTTTACCTCGACATCGGGAAGCTTTTTTGCAGAAGAGATGGTATTGCCGGTTATGATGATAAATATCGCTACCGTGACACATAATACTGCTCTGTGCAAGAGATGCATGACGTGCTCCTTTATTTTGGGTATGCTGAAAAACATTCGCTTCAAGACGCGAAAACCACTATTTTTAGGATATTACCTCACCCCCGTCCCCTCTCCTAGTCAGGAGAGGGGTGACTCTTAACTGGCTGTCGTTTCCCTCTCCTAATTAGGAGAGGGTGGCCAAAGGCCGGGTGAGGTTGCATGCTCGGATAACATAATACACCGGATCATGATTCTTGGAGAAATTTTTATGAAAAGCCGCAGCGAAGACATTTTGAAACGTCCGGAAGGTTCCATGCATCGTGCACTTTTTAAATCAATGGGATATAGCGACTATGACCTTGAACGGCCGTTGATAGGAATTGCCAATTCCTGGAACCAGATAGTTCCCGGCCATTATAACCTGAGGGAAATTTCAAATCATATCAGGCAGGGTATTATTCAGGGCGGAGGAACTCCGGTCGAATTCGGTGTGATTGCAGCCTGCGATGGCATCGCTAACGGGCATGAAGGGATGCATTACATCCTGCCTACCCGCGATCTCATCGCAAACGATATAGAAATGATGGTCGAAGCCCATTGTCTCGATGCTGTTGTGCTTGTGGGATCGTGCGACAAGATTGTTCCGGGTATGTTGATGGCTGCTGCCCGTCTTGATATTCCGGCCATTTTGGCAGTTGGCGGGAACATGGAAGGCGGCTGCGATTTTGATAACCGGAAATCCGACATCTCTTCCATTACTGAAGCGCTTGGAATGCTTAAATCCGGCGCTATCGACGAGATAACCTACCGTAAGCTCGAGGATTGTGCCGGCCCGACCTGCGGTTCATGTTCGTTCCTTGGAACGGCTAATACCATGTGCTGTGTGGCTGAAGCTATGGGTATGTGTTTACCGGGCAGCGCAACTATTCCGGCAACATATGCCGAACGCTTGCGTTCGGCGCAGGAAACCGGCAGGCAAATTGTCGAATTGCTTAGGAAAGGCATAAACGCACGAACCATCATAACTATGGAGAGCCTGGAAAATGCCATTCGTGTCAACGCCGCAATCGGGGGATCAACGAATGCAGCTCTCCACATACCTGCGATTGCTTATGAGGCCGATTGTGAAGTTACCATGGATATCTTTGAATCTTTATGCAGCAAAACACCTGTTATTGCCAGGATAAATCCTGCAGCTGCGGCAAATGTTCACGATTTCCACAACGCGGGCGGCGTACCGGCGGTAATGAAAGAGCTTTTATCGGTTTTACATGGCGACGCAATAACGGTAACCGGGAAAACCGTAGCTGAAAATGTAGCCAATGCTGAAATATTTGACAGCAGTATCATAAAAACATATAAAAATCCCTGGAGCGAAGGGGGAGGCCTTGCCGTTTTAAAAGGAAATCTGGCGCCCAACACAGCAATTACCAAGCCGGCTGCAATCTCCCCTCAGATGCAGAAATTTGTGGGGCGGGCGCATTGTTTCGACTCGGAAGAAAAGGCTAATGAGGCTATAATCAAAGGTGAAATCCAGGTGGGAGAAGTAGTGGTAATACGCTATGAGGGTCCAAAGGGAGGCCCCGGGATGCGCGAGATGTACACAGCCATGAAATTGCTCTATGGACGGGATCTCGCACTTAAGACAGCTCTCGTAACCGATGGCCGTTTTTCAGGGACCAACAAGGGATGTTTTGTCGGCCATGTGTCGCCGGAAGCGGCGGAAGGAGGACCACTGGCGATTGTAAAGGATGGCGACATGATTACTATCGACATCCCTGCGAGGAACCTTCACCTGCACATTTCAGACTTGGAAATAAATGCCCGTACGGCGGAATGGAAAAGGCCCGAACCAAAGTTCAAAAAGGGGTATCTGGCTCTTTATGCACACCTCGCCGAATCGGCGGACAAAGGCGCCATAATAAAAAACAAATTCAAATAAAAAATCCTGGTTTGTTTTAGATAAGGTTAGTGATGGTATAAATAGATGCCGAAACAAGTTCGGCATGACACGTGTCATCCTGAGCTTGTTTCAGGATCTAATTGCAAATAACGGAGCAATATTTTCAAGAATACTTACCACAAATGACATAACCGGTATAAAAAATCAATCATGAGTCATAAAACCGATGTCCTGAAAACCATTCGGGGAATCTTTCCCGGAAAGCTTCCCTATGCCCCGAGGTTCGATATCTGGTTCAACGCCCACCAGTATCGGGGAACGCTGCCTGAACAGTATCATGACTGCGCCAATACTCTTGATATTGCCCGTATGATCGGAGTCGGCGGGCACCTTGCCGTACCCGATTTTTTACGGACAGAAGACCCGGCGCAGATGGCAGACCGCGGCATCGGCATCTATCACATCCCGCAGGTTCCCTACCGGATTAATCTGCGGAAGGTGGAGCGCATAACCGAAAAGGATGAATACAGGACAACGACGACATACCGCACCCCAAAAGGAACGGTACGCGTCAGCTTTGAAATGACCGAAGACATGAAACGATCGGGGACAACGATCTCATGGATAACCGAACATGCCATCAAAAGCGGGGAAGATTATGCTCCTCTCATATTTCTCTTCGAGAATATCGATGTCGAGCCAAAGTACGATGGCGTTCAATCAATGATTGATTCTGCCGGCGAGGATGCTGTTGTTGTCGCAACCGCCAGCATACCGGGTTCACCCATGCAGCATATCATGCGCGACCTTATCGATATTACATCCTTCTTCATGGAGTTGTATGACCGACCGGACGAACTGAAAGCGCTTGCCGATGCCATCGGCTCATTCTTCGAGCAGCTCATGCCTATCGCATCTTCTTCCCCGGGTGAGCTTCTTCTTTTCGGCGCAAATACGGATGAGACCATCACCTATCCGCCGTTCTACGAAAAGCATATCATGCCCTGGATCTCACGGTTCGCCGCTATGGCGCATGACAACGGCAAGTACGTTCTCATCCACGCCGATGGTGAAAACCAATCCCTTTTCGATCTTTACCGTCAGACGGGAATCGATGTGCTGGAGGCGGTCGCACCGGCGCCCATGACCAAGAGCGACATCCATGAGGTGCTTGCAAAGACAGAAGGCATGACCGTCTGGGGCGGCATACCGAGCGTCGCGCTCATGCCGGAATTATACAGAGAAGAAGAGTTTGAGCGTTTCATGAAAACGCTCATCGAAGCAGTTGACAGCCGTCCGCGGTTTATCCTCGGTGTTTCAGACACTACTCCGCCGGATGCCGATTTCGGGCGGCTCATGAGGATACGGGATATGATTCCATAATCATACAAAATGTACGTAATGGAGCATCTATGGCTGAAGAAACCTTCCGCTGGTACAAAGGAAGCCTGCACAACCACACGAACAAAAGCGACGGCGATTCTTCTCCTGCGGATGTGATTCAATGGTACCGAAGGCACCTCTACCATTTTGCGGCGATTACCGACCACAACCTGGTCACTCCGGTTGAGATTCTTTCTGCAAATTACGATGAGAAGGAAAGGTTTCTTGTTCTTCCCGGGGAGGAAATCACCGATATCTATCCTTCTTCGGACGGCGAAAAGCCCATTCATGTCAACGCTTTGGGAATAACCAGTACCCTGGCGCCTGAGCACGGACTGGATGCAGCCGCAGTCCTGCAAAGGAATGTCGACTCCGTTCGCGCTGCGGGCGGGCTTCCCATGGTAAACCATCCTAATTATCGTTGGGCGCTTTCGGTGGAAGACATCCTGCCGGTTACCGGTTTCAGCCTTTTTGAATTTGCCAACTGCGGCGCGGCGGTGAACAATACCGGCATCGACTGCCCCGGTACGGAAGAGATGTGGGACATTCTCCTCACCGGTGGAAAACGGGTGTGGGGCGTTGCTTCTGACGATTCCCATCATTTCACCACTTTTTCGCCCCGTCACGACAACCCCGGCAGAGGCTGGGTAATGGTTCGAAGCGGGAAACTGGCGCCTGAAAATCTCTACCAGGCGCTTGAAAGGGGAGATTTTTATTCCACTACCGGAGTGATCCTTGAAGAATATTCCGCGGTTGTGGGGCGCATCGCCATAAAAGTTCAACAGTGGGGGCACACCCGCTATCGAATCGAATTCATCGGCCGCAGCGGTTCTGTGCTTTACACCCGGTACGGAACCTTCGCGGAGTATCGGATATCAGGAGGGGAATCTTATGTCCGGGTCAGGGTAACCGATTCCAACAATCTCCGGGCCTGGACGCAGCCGGTTTTTATGGAGAAGAACAGTAGTGTCCGGTTAAAATAAAATAGAAATGGGCAATGTCCTTATTCTGTATATATTTAGGTAGACAAATACCATTAATCGATACAGAACAGGAGGATTGCCCATGATTAGAAATACGGTATTTTCACAGCTTATGCAA